>JAJZDR010000029.1:0-6917 GCA_021805885.1 bacterium
TTATAAAGACGTAGAGATTGAGGATATACCTGTTAGTATAGATATACAGTATATAAACAGTAATCAGGGAACTTTTTCTGGTATATTGAATGGTATTGGCAATCCAATACTACATAAACCTTTAACTTTTACACAACTTATAATTATAGTAGTATTCACAGTATTAGCTTTATACTTTATAATATCATTCTTCTTAAGATATACAAAAAATACTATAACAACTATAGGGAGAAACCCTTTAGGGTATTTAAATATTAAAGAGAAAATTTTTAAAACAATAATCTATAGTATCACTATAGTAGTGATATATATAATATTAATATATATTATATTAGTATTATAGGGATATGTGTTACTTTCCTATGTAAAATTAACAAATACTTTGGCCTGGTTATTTGTAAATACTAAAATACCATTATCAATGGTAATTATTTTCTCTTCTTTTAATTCTTTTTCAAGATATGTAATTTGTCCAGGTACTAATATAGATACAAAATTAATATGATTTTTTAGTATATCAAAATTACCTATTTGACTTTTTGCAGAAAAATGAGACACTTCACCATCAAATAGCTGTCCTTTTAAAGATAATATTTTTAAATTAAAATATTCTTTGTATCCTGATACTTTGTCCATATTTTATTGTTTTATATCTTTCTCTAAATCATCCACAGTGCCTATCATTTTAAATTTATCAGCATCCACATCATTAAATTTTTCACTCATTATAAGCTCAACCCCCATCAGAGTATCTTCAAGCTTTACATATTTACCTGGTTTACCAGTGCTAGACTCCATAACAAAGAATGGTTGAGAAAGAAAATTTCTTATTTTCTCAGCTCTATGATAATCAGATTTATCCTGAGGAGATAGATCATCTTCTCCTATTATTGATACTATATTATCAATCTCAATATATTTTTGAAGGATTCTCTGTACTTCTAAGGCAAGATAATAATGTCTATCCCCAACATTCTGTGTATTTAATACAGAAGAAGAAGATTTCAGTATATCTATAGTAGGATAGAGACCCATTTTTGCAACATCACGTGATAAAACAAGAAAAGAATCTATAAAATTAAGAATCTCTTGTGTTGCTGGATCTGTCAAATCATCTGCCGGAACATATACAGCTTGTACTACTGTAATAGAACCATTTTCATTAGATACAAATCTTTCCTCTAGATCTTTTAAGTCAGATGCTAGTGATGGATGATACCCTCCTTCAGAGGGCAATCTTTCAATAAGCATCGAAAATTCATTATTAGCTTGCACAAATCTGTATATATTATCAATAAAAAGAAGAACATCCTTTTTCTGATAATCTCTAAAATATTCTCCTACTGTAGCTGCAGTATGACCTAATTTAGAACGTATAGCTGCATTTTCATTCATTTGAGCAAAGAGTAGAATAGATTTATCAAGAATATTGTTTTCTTTCAATGTATTATACAGTTCATATCCTTCTCTTGTTCTCTCACCAATACCTGCAAAAATTGACATACCTTGATGGAATGTTGCTATATTGTGTATCAATTCATTAACTAAAACTGTTTTCCCTACTCCCGCACCTCCTATAAAACCTATTTTTCCACCTTTTTTAAACGGTGTTAGAAAATCAATAGCTTTTATACCTGTCTCTATTATCTCCACTTTGGCATTTGAAAAATGTTCTTTGCTTTTTGGAGTATAAATATTACAAGAAGTTTTATCTCCCTCTACATTACCCTGATTGTCTACTAATTCACCTAATGCATTATAGATTCTACCCAAGGATTTTTCTGATAACTTTATATTCAATTGTTCCCCTGTATCATACAAGGAATCATACAATCTTAACTGGTCAGAACCCCTTAACACTATACATAAAACATTATTCTCATCAACATACTCTATCACCTCTAAAAGTATATTTTCCTCCTTCATTGTTAAAATATTTCGTATTGGAGGCTTATTACCTTCAAATTCAGCAACTACCTTTATGCCTTTAATTTCCTTTACTATTCCATAATTCTCATTCATTATAATTAACCTTTTCTTTTAAATGATTCAAATAATATTCTTGCATTTTCATCCTTCATTTTCCTTTTAACTTTATTAAGATTAATAGTTTCGTTATTATACAAAGTTGTTGCTTTTGAATTCGCTGTACTCATTGCTATCATTCTACTAGCATACTGAGAAAGCTGTGATTCATAAAGAATTTGTGCAAACATTTGACCTTTCATTACAAACTCAAAGTAATCTAGCACATCCTTATATGATGGTTCAAATATATATTCCTCTTTCTCAATTATATCTTCCTTTGATATAGTAGATACATCTACATGCAAGTTTTGCATTTTTACATTTTGTTCTTGCAATGATATATATTCTTCATATAATACAGATACCACTCTATATTTTTCTATATCATCAAGTATCTCCTTTGTGAATTCATCATTTACCTCATCCTTAAAACTATAGTTTTTCACATATCGAATACCTTCTAGTTCTAAAATTCTTTTACCTTTATCACCTATAACAAATACATCATATCTTTCTTTATCCTTAATCTCTTTTTTTAAAAGATTTATTATTTTATTATTCATATCTCCAATGAGTCCAGAATTGGAAGAGACTATTACATATGCCGTTTTATTAATTTTACTCTGATTTTTAGATAACTTATCATCTTTATAGTTTCCAGCTTTGAGTTTTACATATATGTCCCATATCGTATCATAAAACTCTTTCCTTGCTGATACATCATGTCTTATTTGGTTTATTTTAATTGAGGCTATTTTTTCAAAGATAGAAGAAATGTCTCTTATAGTATTTATACGATCAATATTGTTATTTATATCTTTAATACTGTTCATGATAGTAAAAATTTCATTAATTCTTGGTTTTCAACATCCTCCTCCTTAAAATCAGATATATTTCTCAATTTTTTAACATTTCTCTTCATCTTATATACATCTTCCACCTTTATATCCATATAATGTGAAAGTACAACCGTAATTAGAACTTTTTGTTCAAACAAAGTGTATGACTCCCCAATATTTTGATTAAATATAATATTAATTTTTTCACCTCTATCTAAATCTGCTGAAACAGAAGGCGGCATATTTACTCCGAAATGAGAGAACTTATATGCTTGGTCATATTTAATTAGAGCTATATTTAGTTTTTCTGATATAGACTGCATAAATATCTCTTGTACCCTTTTCCCTATTCTAGAAACTGATATCCCAGTATTAATTGCAGGACGTATCCCTTTTAAAAACAGTTCTCTATCAAAAAACAGTTGTCCATCTGTTATAGATATAACATTAGTAGGAATATACCCAGTAAAATCATTATTTTGAACGGATATTATTGGTAAAGCAGTTAAAGATCCTTCATTATTTTTCACTCTACCTGCTCTCTCGAGAAGTCTAGAGTGTAGAGAAAAAACATCTGCAGGATAAGAATCTTTACCAGGAAAAACACCTTCTATTAGGGATATTTCCCTGTATGATTTGGCATGTTCTGTAAGATCATCATAAACAATTATGACATCCTTACCCATACTCCACAAAGCCTCACCAATGGAACAACCTGCAAATGGAGATAAATAAGACTCTACTGGCAATAATTCTGCTTTAGCAACCAATATAACAGAAAACTCCAATGTTCCACTCTCCTCAAGTGATGTAATAATACTGGATACTTGATCATTTGTTTTACCTATTAGTACATAAACAATAATTGATTTATCTTTTTGATTACGAATAAGATCAATAAGAAAGGTTGTTTTTCCAGTCTTATTATCTCCAAGAATAACTTCTCTTTGACCAAAAGCTAATGGAAATAAGGTGTCCACAACAATATTTCCTGTTTCTATTTGTTTTTGTATATCATCCCTCTGTATTATTGAAGGAGCCTCTCTAAACATATCTAAATCTTTCGTATCCAATATCTTTCCCTTGCCATCCAAGGGCTCTCCAAAAACATTTATTACTCTTCCTAAAGTATTCAAACCAAATGATACAGTAAGTGTATCCTGCAAAACTAAAGCCATTTGTCCAGGAATAATACCTCTATCCTCAATAAGTACAATTTTTGATATGTCATCCTTAATTTCATTGACAAAACCGCGTGAATCAGATTCAAATAATATTTGACTTCCAGTTTTTAAATTTCTAAAACCTCTAACTTCACAAAATATTGAGTTAACAGCAATAACTTCACCAACTGCAGCACCATTTTTTAGATTATCTTTAAAACTAATCATTTGATTGTATCTTTATATTTGTATCTACCGATACTAAATCATTTTGTACATCTGAATTTTTAGGTAGTGTATCTGCTGAATTTGAGTCTTGTAGATTTTTAGCCTTTGGATCTATAATATCAATTATTCTATCTAGATTTTGATTAAGTACATTAGAATATGAGAAATCAAAATATGAAAAGGAGGTCTTTAATACTACACCGCCTCCTATAGAAGAATCTATTTTATATGCAAGAATTATATTTCCTTGAATCTTTTCCCTGAAAAAGTTATACAATTTATTCTTGAAATCATCTGTGGCTTCTAAAGATAGTATTATATATAGCTTTTTAGTATTCTTCCTAAAATCTATTAAAGCAGTTTGGAATTTCTTAAGTTCTTCTACATCATCTATTACATTACCATAAATATTAGAAAGTAAGTTAGATAAATAATTATTAATAGCAAAGTCTCCTTTAAAATTTGCATCTACTCTTCTTTGTATATCTCTGAATTCTATAAATTTTATATACAGACCCAGTGACCTTATACACGTATTAAGATATTCTATGTCTCTAATTTTTGCAGATAAATTATAATCCATACCTTATTTCATCTATATGTTTTTCTAAAATATCAAAAATGTAATCTTCTTGATCCTCAAGTGACACAGTTATATTTAAAACTTCTTTTATAACATTAACAATTACTAATGCAGAATCTTTTCTTATTGAGTTAATAAAGTCTTCTCTGAGTTTTTTAGCATCCTCATTTAGTTGATCAGAAAAAACGCTCACCTTCTCTTTCTCCTGATTTGCAACATCATCTAATATCTTTGTAGTTTTAGACCCAATCTCCTGAAGATAATTATTATATATTTCCATATTCATTTTGGAAAATGAGTCTATGCTTTGATTAATTTTATTCAAAACCTCCTCTATGGTTTTTGAAATCTCTGCCTGAGAACCCGAAAGCATCGTCTGATAAGCACTTTCAAAACTTTGCACTTGAGCTTCTAAATTTCTATTTATATCTTGCAGACCTGAAACGAGAACATTTGAAGAATCAGACATAGCTGATTCTTGGGTAGAAAGATTTTTTTCTATTTCAGAGATTTTTTTGTTATATATATCTGTAAGCCTATTTTTGAAATCCTCTTCTATATTTTTATATAACTCTTGTATTCCAGATGCTTCACTATTAACATCATTAATAACCTCAGTAGTGATGTTCTCTAATCCACTAACAGTTTTATTGACATCTTTATTATCTATATTTGCAGATTTTAGTATAACCTTTGAATCTAATCCTTTGGTATCAGTCGTATTTTTATCCTGATGTCCAGCATCCTGATGCATAGGCTTAGAACGCATCAGATAGAGAATAAGAAACAAGAATAGTATTAGTAAAATTATTACAATTATAGCAATCAATAACATAGTATTAATTTAACAATTTTATAAGTTTTTTACAAATTGTCATAGATGACACAAATATGTGTAATTTATAATTTGACTATTCATATTATTTTATATACATTTAAAAGTATATATGAGCATTAAATTTTTTTATAAATCATTACTCTTATTGTCTTTGTGTTCATTATTTTTGTTTGTTCCCATTGAAAATATAGAAGCAACAAACATAGGTGGAATAGCACAGAACTATATAGCCTTAACCAATGGAATGCAAACTGGAGAAATAGTATCACTTATATCCAAAAATACTTTCGCAGGAGTATATCCATCAGCAAAGGCAAATGACCCCAATGTTTTTGGGATAGTTGATTTTAATAGTACTGTAATTACAGGAATAACAGCTACAAACATGATACCTATTATTCAATCAGGCACAATAGATGTATACGTATCAAACCTAAATGGGAATATAACAAAGGGCGATCTTGTAACATCATCTATAGTTCCTGGAGTAGGTGAAAAAAATACGAATACAGGTATGGTCATAGGTATAGCTAATGCATCATTTTCAAAAAATAATATTCTAAAGACAGAAACTATTAATGTTAAGGGGAAAAAGACCAAGATAAGCATAGAAAAAATTCCGATCCTTTTGAGTTTTCAAAATTATTATGATAATAATGCTCTTCAAAGCCAATTTAATGGATTTCTTCCGAATTTCATAAAAAAGGGAGTTTCATTTGTAAATATAATAATAGCTATAATTATAGTGCTGATGGGTTTTGTAATCTTTCTAATTGGAACATTATCCTCATTAAGACAATTGATGGGTGCAATGATAAGAAATCCTACTTCAAAAAGATTAGCAATTAACAGTGCGATTATAGTCATTTTTATACTACTTATAATATTTATACTCACAATTGCTATGGGTTATACATTTTTAGTCATATAAAATTTAGCATCCATTGACAAATATTTACAAATACTATAGATTACTATCAATAAATGAACAAATCAATAAAGGTTTTAACCAAGAATATTCTACTCAAAGGGACAAATATACTTCTAATTTTGTCCTTATTTTTATTTTCATCTTCCATATATTTTATAAATAACGCCAACGCTGCACAACTGACCCCTTTAACTGATACAATGTCTAATTCTGGAGGGTATGGAACAGCAGGTCCTCAAACAGTTTCAACAGCCGGAGTATCTCATTCTTTCTCGTATACAACACCAACCGCATATACAACCTCAAG
>JAJZDR010000029.1:7656-10967 GCA_021805885.1 bacterium
GCTACAGGTACAGCACCTATGTATGGAGTTACTATACAAGTTAACTATCTTGCAGCAATCAGCGTCACTACCCCAGCTGGTATATATAACGACCAAGTAACTTATGTTGCTACTGGTAAATTCTAATAATAGTCTAGACTGGTTGAGTTAAACAATGGATTGATTTATAATTGAGAATTATCTGGATTTAATGAAAAATTTTGTAAAAGTTCATAAAAAAACATATGTAGCTATTGTAACAGTTTTAATAATATTCTTAATCTCCCCTATTAATTCTTTTGCACAGCATCTAGATGCACAACAAACAAATAATACATCCACTTTTTCTGGTGCATTAAATTCGACTACTAAATCACACGAAGGTGCTACAACAAGTGGTATTACTGTATCTCCCCTCTTAACAACAATATTTCTGAATAAAACAGAAAGTTCTACTCAATATATAACACTGTTCAATAATAACTCAACTTCCATAACTGTAGGCTTAGCATTTTCAAATTTTATATCAAAAAATCAATTTGGGGCACCTCAATTTTTAGGATTTTCAAAAGGACAAATACAGGATCCAAATCTATTAATACAATCTCCTGCATCTATTACATTACCTCCTTTAAAAACAATAAAAGTACCTTTAACAATTCTAACCAATAATAATACCTCTCCTGGAGAATATTTTATTGGAGCATTTGCAGTCATAAAAGGCAAAACTATTCAATCTGCTCCTGTATCAATAGCTACTAGCTCTGCAATAGGCTCTCTATTTTTGATCAGGATAAATGGAAAAGTAAATGAGACAGGATTTATCCAATCTTTCTCTGCTACAAAGAGTTTATTTACTGGAGGACCTGTAAATTTCCAAACTATATTTAAGGATACAGGAAATGTTGATCTAATACCTCAAGGAGTCATTGATATATATAACATGTTTGGAAAGCATGTAGCCAGTGTTACATTCAATAAACAAAGATCTATAGTACTTCCAGTTGGTGTAAATAGCAGGATTTATTCATCTTCGTGGAAGCCAGGATCTTTATCATTCGGAGAGTTTACAGCAAAATTATTCTTAACATATGGTACTACAACTGTAACAACTATATATCAATCAACAAATTTTTGGGTAATACCTTTGTGGCTTGAGATATTGGCAATAATAATAGTTATATTTATAGTTACATGGATAATAAGATTACGCCTAAAATTAAGAACATAAGATTTAGGCATGTGGTGTCTAGATATCTTATTACTATTAATAAAAGTTTTAATTACTTAATAAGTTATATTGTCTCTTCGATAATCTTACTCATAGCAATATTTATTTTAATAATAAATATCACTCCATCAGTATATGCTCAAAATTTTGCACAACCTTTTACCCAAAGTGCGGGAAAACAGACGGTAAATATTCATGCATATGCTCCCTTGTTAAATAACTGGGCATATATAATATCCTCTCAGGGTAAAATATATACAAAATTCAAAACTACAAGTCCCACAATTTATATGAATGAAAAAATTCCTGTATACGTACAAACATTTGGAACGAATAAAGTACCACTGCGTGATCAAACAATTTTCCTATCATCACCAGATACAAAATATGGACTACATATAATTGAACCAAAAATTCCAACAGATGTTAAAGGTCTGACAGAGGGGTATATAACATCAACATATAAAAATCCAATCATATATACAATAATAGCTACTGATACTACATATGCAGAAGCTCCAGTGGTATTTAAAAATATGTTACAACTTCAATATTATCCTTCAAAAAATTATAAACCATCTATATTTACAAATATATTAAACTTTCTTGGTAATCTGTTTTCATCAGCTACAAATATCTTAGACATATTAAGTATTGTATTAGCACTTATTGTTTTTATAATAGTAGAAAAGAGATTATTAATATCAAAAATCTCGATAACAATACAGAACCAATATAGAGTATTATTTGGCATCATAAGGATTTTATTTATTCCATATTTAGTATCTATATTCGCTCTCTACAATCAGCACTCATTAATTAACTACATAGCTATTGCTATACTTGTACTAGTCAGTGTACATTTTATATTAATATATACAAAAAACCTAAAAGAAGCAGTATCCAAGGTCTAGAGTCTAGACTCCAAAGTCTAATTAGGCTATAAATAGATAATGAATAGAAACACTTCAATTAAAAAAAATGTGTTGGTTTTGGCACTTTTGTTAGTGATATTTCTATTGTCGATACTATCTACTGGTGCTTTGTATTCTATACATGCTGCAACCCTAACACCAATATCTGATACAATGACATTACAGACTACATCAGTATCAGCAACAAATAATTTTTCTTTTGATGCAGTGTCTGGAATACCAGCATCAGGAACTGTTACGATAACATTCCCATCAGGGTTTACTAGTGTAACAGTAGGTTCCGCTACATCTTCAATGTCCGGAGCAACATTTGCAGTTTCTGGAAACGTAGTTACAGTAACAAATGGTACAACAGCTGTAACTGCTGGCACTACCGTAACAATATCTGGAATTACAGCAGTAAATCCTAGTACAGCATCATCTACATCAACTCAATATATAATTACTGTATCTGATTCAAGTGGAGATTCAGCCTCCATTGCTGTAGCAATAGTGACAAACTCTCAAGTTGCAATATCTGCTACTGTAAACCCTACAATAACATTTTCAATATCATCAAATAGTATAAGTTTTGGAGTACTCACAGCAACTACAGTATCAACTCAAACAAATACTCTAACACTATCAACAAATGCTTCAAACGGGGCAGGAATTAATGTTTATGATTTGAATGCTGGATTGTTGCAGAATGTAACCTCTGGACATCTAATCGCATCCATAACTGCAACCCTTGCTGCAGGGGCGGAAGGTTATGGTATCAATGGAGCTGGAGCTGGTGGTTTAGCTACAGTATCTCCATATAACGGTACTGGAGATGCTGTTGGAGCATTAGTGAAAACCGCACAAAATCTTGCATCTATATCAACTCCTGTATCGGGAGGAACAGTCACTGTAAATTATGAAGCTTCAATCTCAGCTGTAACTCCAGCTGGAACATACGCTGATACAATTACTTTCATAGCAACAGGAAACTTTTAGAAGTAAGCTTCTAGACGGATCTAGATCCAAGAGTCTAGATTCAAATGTATTTAAACTTTCCTCTTATTCTGTTATTATTTATCTATAGAATATTCAATATTATGAAGAAATATTTATTCCTTTTTGTAGTTTGTTTTTTTGTATTACTGATTATACCAAAGGTAATTGCACCTACGGCAGTTTCTGCT
>JAJZDR010000008.1 GCA_021805885.1 bacterium
AGATCTTATAAAAGCATCAATATTTTTTAAATTTATCAAACCATTAGAATTGTATTCTAAAAGATGTATATTTTGAACCTTTAGATTATATATAGCATATAGTAGATTAAATATATTTTGACCCTCTATATTAGATCTAAAAATAGTCTGTATGTATCCTATATCTGTGCTAGTATTAATTAAACTTAGTGGGGATAATATATTAGACAGTATTCCCTGAAAAATAAGGTTCTTTATATACAAATTATTAGATGTATCAGACGTTGAAGATAATATCTTGACTACCTCGTTTGATGTCAATGTATTTCCTCCATTATTTATAAAAACCCCATTAATGTTGGTGCTTAAAGTTGATGCTATAGATATGTTTTTAGTACCTTTTAAAGAAGTTGAACTTAACGATATATATCCACTTACTGGAATTGCAAGATTATACCTTATAACTTTTAAAAGTAGATTCATTCCATCCTTAGGAGCATTCAAATTTCCAATAGGATAAATTGTCCTTAAAGTTTGGCTAGATTGAGAAGAAGTATAAAAATTCATATTAGATGGTAGAGCCATTAGCGTTGTAGATGTTCCTGGGGTAACGGTTAGGATAGCATTATATGTATTAACATCAAACCCATTATTTTTAGATTTATAAACAATAAGTATGTTACTTGTATTATTAGATGATACTGTAGCTACTCTCCCACTATATCCAGAATCTTTCTTTATAGTTATATTATTTAACCTTGTAACATTAGAAAATAGAAAATAAATAATATATAAAAATATTATAATTGCAACTATTATTATAAGATAACCTGATTTTCTTTTCTTTTTGTAGGCTTGCATAGTATTTAGAACATGTTCTTATATAGAACATTAACATTAAAAATTTACTTTGTAAAATATTTTTAGTAGAATAAGCTTATGTTTACCAAGTTTAAATCAACATTTTTCCCAACTAGAGATAATGAATATCATTCACCTATACTATCCTATAAAGTACTATTGATCTTTATAATATTTTTATCTTTTATTAATCTAGCCTTACCTTCATTCGCATATGGCTCTGGTATAAACAATAGCCAGATATTTATAAGCCTAAATAAGATTAGACAAGATAATAATGAATCAACCTTATATATGAACCAAAGTTTAGATTTATCTGCAAAACATATAGTACAAAGTATGTTCCAAGATCAATACTTTGGTAGAATAAATCCAGTAAAAGGTACTTCTTTTTACTCATTTGTAGATATGAATAAATTTAACAATATAAACCTAATTTTATTTAAAAATTACGTTTCTCAATCATCATTTTCAAATACACTTACTCAAAATTACAAAAATACCATTGCTAACCCAAATATTAATGACATAGGTATTTATGAAGGTAACGGAGTCTTGAATGGAAATAATGTAAACATTATTTCTATAATAACAGCAAAGGGTGCTCCTTCCAGCATTATCCCTTTATTCTCTAATAATAATCAAAATAGCTTTATAAATTATAAGATTATTGAATATACCGATTTATTTATATTACTATTTATAACACTATTACTTATTGTGGATGTTGTTGTTACTTATTATTACAAAATTGAAAGAGAAAAAATGATATCAAATATGCATTTACCTTTGCTTTTTGTATCAATAATAGTTGTATTTGTACTTATAGTAGGAATATCTTTATGAGAAATATAATAAAATATGAAATAGAATTCACAACAAGTATATTTTTCCTACTTCTGGAAATATTATTCTTTGTTATATTATTATCTTCTATAAATATTGTGGTTTTATATGTAATATTATCTACAATATTTTTCATTCTATTTATAATTGATAGTATAAAAAGATTTAGAAAATATATAAGACAGATTGATGCTGAGGAAGCTAAAAAAATAAATAAGAATATATACTTGTTTAATCAAATAATATTACCTATTGCAACATATATTGGAACTATATCTTTTATATTATTAAACACATTAGACTTATTAACTATTCAATTTTTTATAGTATTATCAACAATACTCTTTTATATATTAATAAAACATATAGAAGTATATCTTGAGACTTTTGAATTTGACGAGAGAACTCACTACATAATAAATGGAGTGAAAGTATATATTTTCTTCCTTTTATCCTACTCAATTTTACAAATATCCTCCATTATTAATCTGTCTACTCTATTGGTTCCTGTATTTATATTTTCTATATCTTTATCACTGTTATTGTTACTTATACAAAGAAATAAACAATTTTTGAACGGAACTATTTGGTATGCAATATCAATATCACTTGTTATTGGAGTATCTGTATTTTTAATGGATACATTTGTGAATAATGCCATAATTACAGCATTCACAATAACTTCCCTATTCTACTTTTTTGAAGCAATACTGCATCATAAATTAGAAAATAAATTATCTAATGAACTTATTATAGAATATATATTATTCTTAGTAATTATATTTTTAATAATCAAAGGATTGTTTGGAATTTATGTATAGTGAATTTATTGTAGTACCAATACTTGACCTATTTGAGAAAAATCATAATATTCATGAGTACCTCCTCCATTTCCTAGAAATGTTAGCGCACTTCCATACCATGGGTCATTAATAAGATAATCTCCATTTGGTAACTGGCTATAAATAACAATCCAATGTTCACCAGCAGGAGCTGCTAAGTACACTATTGCAGGAATACCTTGTGCTAGGGCTTGATTTACAGCAGATACTCCATAACCTTCGGATTGTATACTATATCCTGGAATATTAGGAAATGCCATCATATTATCATTGCTAAACCAAGTCATACTTGCAATCATTGGTGGGTTATACATAGGACTAATCTCTTTAGTTGCCACCATAGCTATAGATGCTACTAAACATCCATAAGTCATATTAATAGATGTTCCATACTCTCCTGATAGCCTCCCATACCATTGTTGACAATAATACCAACTATTCCCACGTATACACCCAGAAAAACCACTAGTATTATAAGCAGCTTCTGTTAACGAATTTATTTGACTCAAAATCTGCTGTTGTTGATTCTGATCTGAGATTAAAGTTGAAGTTAATCCATTTTTTTGTGTTATAGCTGCATTTTCTTCATTTTGCAAAGTACCCTGATCAGAAATCAATGTTTGTTGCTGTGTTAATAGACTATTATATAAATTCGTTGCATCTTTCTGATTTAAAGCTACAGTAGCCTTATTTGCATTAAGTGTTGAAATAACGGTTGATAATTCCTGTGCTAATTGATCCTGATGTTGTATAGATGCATTAAAATATTCAACAGATGCTAAAGCGTTATTTATATTAGGATTTCCTATAAACATCTCTGCAGGGGGAACATACATTTGTTCATATCCAGATTTTGCATTACTATTTATTTTACCCTTTATAACTGCTATTTTTGCCTGTTCTTGCGTAATTTGGTTATTTAACTGAGTAATTTGTATATTTAATTGGTTTATTTGTGCCTGTTCATTGTTTATAATAGTTTGTTTGGCAGAAATTAATGCCTGATAAGATTGAATTTGTCCCGCAAAATTAGATATAGTATTATTAGTACTTTGTACTTGCTGATTGATATTATTTATAGTTGATTGTAATTGTTGATATTGCTGTTGTAAAGAATTTAAAGAGTCACCAGCACCTACAGAATGAGAACTAGTAATTAACAAGGTAGAGAAAAATGATAGCGTTATAAGTGAAAATAAAACTATCCTGAAAGACCTATTTTTATATAACTTAAATATTTTCATACGCATATAAATATAGCATTATACAATAGTTTTTACAAACACAACAATAAAGATATTGACCCTATAGTATTTATGGCAGGTATGTTTATTTTAAATATTTTGTAATAGAAATAGAGGAAGCTATAGCTCCTATTATTATTCCTACTAAAGCCTCTATGCCAATAAATTCTAAAACTAATAATAATGAATAGTGTGGGAGTGGTACTCCTTGGAAAAATTGTTCCAATGGGAATAATATAGTGGCCTTGTAATAAGTACTTACAATAAGAAATATTAGATACAAAACAATGCTAGAGACAAATACTCCCATGACTCCATACAAAGCCCCTTCCATTATAAAAGGACCAACTACATAGGTATTAGATGCACCCACTAATTTCATAATCTCAATATCTTCAGAGTGTGAATTTATTGTTATTGCAATAGTTATGATAATTATTACAAATGCTATAATACCCAAAAATATTATAAGTCCCAGCCCCACATCACTTATTACTGAGACTGCCTGTTTTAAAAATTGTACTACATTTTTAAAATATAATATGTTGTCAATCTGTCCATTACTATTCTTTTTAAGTTTATATAAGGTATTTGCAACATCTTGAAGATTAGAAAGATTTTGCGTGCTAACTTCGAATGATGGGGGTAAGGCATTTATATCTACCGACTTAGCTAAAGCAGGATTTTGGGTCTTTAACAATTTTACAAATCTTTTATATGCAACTTCCTGTGATATAAATTGTATTGAAGTAGCCTTCCCAGTATTTTCTATTTTAGTTTTTACACTAGATATATAAGTTTGAGATGCTTGTGGGTTGAAAAATACAATAACTTGAGATTTTGATTCATAATAGTGAAGTATTACATGAACTGAATATAGAGTAAATACAAATATTGATATAACAAAGAATGTTAGTGTCATTATTGCGACAGAAGAGAATGATAACCATCCATTCCTTCTTATATGCTCATATGTATATTTTATTAATCGTCTGACTTTTATCATTCGTTATAACCTCCCATAGAATCTCTTACTATTTTACCTTCATCTAGTGAAATTACTCTTTTCTGCAGTGAATTCACTATATCTGACGCGTGTGTAGCCATTAAAATTGTAGTTCCCCAATTATTTATTTTATTTAAAAGTTGCACTATATCCCATGAAACGTTAGGATCCAAATTTCCAGTGGGCTCATCTGCAATTAATATATGTGGATTGTTTACCATAGCTCTAGCAATAGCCACCCTTTGTTTTTCTCCTCCAGATAATTGATGTGGAAATAATCTAGATTTTGCTGAAAGACCAACAAGGTCAATCATGTAATCTACTGCCTTTTTTATTTCTCTATTTGAAAAATCTGAAACTTCCATAGCAAAAGCTATATTTTCAAATGCAGTCTTTCTTGGTAGTAATTTAAAATCTTGAAAAACAACACCTATCTCACGGCGTAGATGAGGAAGAGCTTTTCTTGATAACTTATCTATATCATATCCCGCAAAATGTATACTCCCTGATGTTGGGGTTTCTTCTCTTATTAGAAGTTTGACTAATGTACTCTTACCCGCACCAGAATGACCTACCAAAAAAACAAATTCCCCTTCTTCAATATGAAAATTTATATCCTCTAGAGCGATCCTATTGCCATATTTTTTTGAAACATCTTTGAATGTAAGCATATTACATATTACAGGATATAATAAAATCAATAAGTTTTCAAATTTTATAGATCTATAATTTAATCTCTTCAAAAATGAACATATCTAAATCCCCTCCTAATACAGCGTCTGTATTAGTTGTCTCTACCTTTGTACGTAAATCTTTAACTAATTTATATGGATTTAGAACATAATTTCTTATTTGATTCCCCCACATAGCAACTTTATGTTCCCCTTTGATATCTGACATTTCTTTTTGTTTTTTCTCTTCACCCATTTTAAACAGTTGTGCCTTCAATTTCCTCATTGCATACTCTCTGTTTTGTACTTGAGTTCTCTCTGATCCAGCAGAAACTACTACTCCACTTGGTATATGCTTTATAATAACCTTTGAATTAACTTTATTAACATTCTGCCCACCAGGTCCGCCACTCCTTGTGGTTTGAAATTCCAAATCATCATTTTTTATTTCTATCTCATCATCATCTTCAATTATCGGCATAACCTCAATAAGAGCAAATGATGTTTGTCTTAATCCTTGAGCGTTAAAAGGAGATACACGTACTAATCTATGAGTACCACTTTCTCTTTTTAAATATCCATAGGTATAAATACCATTTACCTCCATACTTACACTAGATATTCCAGCTTCATTACCAGAAAGAATATCAGTAATTTCATATTTCCATCCTTTTTTATTAAAATATCTTGTATACATCCTAAACAACATATCTGCCCAATCCATAGCCTCAACCCCACCTTGCCCAGCATGTATAGAGAAAATTGCCGCAGCCTTATCATATTTAGAAGAAAGATATGTACTTAGTTCTATTTCATCACATTCTTTTTTAATTTTTTCTATTTCTTTTATAATTTCAACATAGTCTTCCTCTTTAGATATTGAGAACAGCTCATCAATATATGTTATTTTTTCTTCAAGGTCTAAAACTTTATTAACCTCACTTTGAGCATTAGTTAACTCTTTTGATATCTTAGTAGCATTCAAACTATCCTCCCAGAAACCTTCTGTCGAACTTTTTATTTCAAGTTCCTCTATTTTTTTCTCTAAAGATGGAATATCTAGTTTATCCCGTATATTCTTTATCCTTCCTTTAAATATGGATATTTGTTCTTTTATATCATTCATTGGATCAAAATCCCTTCAATTTCAATATTTCTTTTACTTCATCAAGTACTTGCTGAGGGTTTTGATAAGATTTTATTAAATATCCTGATGCTTGTCTAGCAAATCCTTCTTTAATAGTAGTCTCATCAGAAAGGTTAGTTAGTAGTATTACTGGGATATTCATTGTAGAGGGTGATGTTTTCAGTTCTTTTAAAACATCAAGACCATTAATACCAGGGAGCATTATATCAAGGACTATAATATTAGGTTTCTCATTCTTGGCAAGTATTAACCCATCCTCGCCATTATATGCGTTAACTACAGAGAACGAATCACTTTCAAATATTCTTGAATAAATAAATGCCAGATCCACATCATCTTCAACAAATAATACTTTAATTTTGTTTCTAGAGTTCATACTATCTACATTATACATATTGCATACAAAAATTAAAGCTTATTAGAATAGCTATTGAATTTTTCATGTTGTAAGGATACTATGAGATGTGATATACTCCACTTTTGTAATATTATGATAGAACAAGAACCAGCAAAAAATACAGAAGTATTAGAACTTTATAAAGTTGAGGAGGAACTGTATACTAGAATGCAAGGATTAAACACTCAACTTCATGCTAGGATAGAAGCAGTTGATATGGGGACTGTAGATTGTCAGTATGTATATTCTGATGAAATAGATAGTGTTCTACCTACTGAAACAAAGATATTTATAAACCCTAAAACTGACGAAATATTGAGGATAGATTATGTTGGTGATAAATTGAAAGTTACTGTATGGTTCAACTCTAAAACTAGAGAAGATTCTAGGATAGTACAGTTTAGAAATCCCATTATAACCTTATTCTCACCCGAAGAAGATATAGACCTTGTATCATATTTGCCACTTGGAGACAAATATGTAAAAACAATAATTCCAAAAAGATAAATTTTGAATCTAGATCCTTATTATTTTAGTTTTTTAAAATTATGTTAGAGCAATTGATAACTACTGAACAACCATATAATAGAGTACTTACACCAGAAGAAACAGAGAAAGATATAGAAAAAACATTAAAGGGTATTTCTTTGATGGAAGATGTAAGAGTGATTATAGAAACTAGGGACCCACAACAGCTATTGGTTGATGGTAAAGAATGTGGGCCATTTGAAAAAGAGAATGATATGTACCCTAGAAATGAGACAATTAAAATAGTGACCAAAAGCGGAAATCCCGTTATTATATTAAAAGGAAAACCTCCTAGCCATTACGAAATAATAATAAAAAATCCAGAATCAATAAAGGTCTATGATAAACATATGGCAATAATAAGAGGATATAAGCAAGCTGACCTTGGTAATTTTACTTTAATAGAAGAATAAATTATGGGAGAAACTGATAGAATAACAGAACAGCAAAAGCAATACGAAGACCTATTTCCGGAAGATATTGATACTTATTTAAGACATATTTTAGATACTAGCGAAAAGGCATTTATGAAAGTAAAAGGAGATGGAGATCCAGCATATATTTCAGGTCATTCAACAATTGATATGGAAAGAGACATTTTCCTTGTATTAGTTGAACGTAATAGAGAAACTCCACCGTCTATAAAAATTGCCATAGACAGAAGGTATTTACATGGTGTTAGAGCAAATATTCGTATAACTGTAAATAATGTAAAGGAACTGATTATATACACAATGGATGGACAAACAAAAATAAGAAGATATATAAAAGATGAAGAAGGAGTGTTTAGAGTTTTTGTTGATTAAATATCATAAATAATCATTTGTTTTTTATACTCATTAGGTATAAAATTACCTTATTAATATAAACTATTAAATATATGCAAGATAGTATGCCAGAAAGATCACCTGCAAGTCCATTAGCTTCAGTTTTATTTTTACTAATTATAGTCATAGGTTTCTTTATTGGATTGCCTCTATTTTCGTCAAATTTTGCTTTAGCAGTAACACTGTGGGTAATATTTTTCTTAATTGCACTATTGGTTTCAATATCTGTTCATACAGCAGCAGAATGGGATAGGGCAACAGTTTTGAAACTGGGGAAATTTTCTCGAATATCTGGTCCTGGAATATTTTTCATAATACCAGTATTTGAAACTATTCCATATTGGATAGATTTAAGAACAATGTCAGTACCAATAAAAGCAGAGCAAACATTAACCAAAGATAGTGTTCCAGTATCAGTTGAGGCTATCTTATTTTTTAGAGTAATAGATGCAAAAATGGCATCTTTAGCTGTTGCAGATTATTATAATTCAGGGATTTTAGCAGCACAAACTGCGTTAAGAGATATTATAGGAAAAAGTGAACTATCAACAGTATTATCAGAAAGAGAAAATATTGATGAAGCATTAAAAGTAGTAATAGGTAAAAGAGTAAGTCCTTGGGGCATTGAAGTTATATCAGTGGAAATGAGAGATGTTATTATTCCAGAAAACCTTCAAAATGCAATGAGTCAAAAAGCCCAATCAGAAAGAGAAAGAGAGTCAAGGGTTATACTTGGAGACTCAGAAAGAATAATAGCAGATAGTTTTAGTCAGGCTGCAGAGAAATACAAGGATAATCCTGTAGCATTACATTTAAGAGCAATGAATATGTTATTCGAAGGCCTGAAAGAAAAAGGTGCTTTAATGATTGTCCCATCTTCTGCACTTGACTCTATGAACCTAGGGTCTTTAGCTGGTATTGCCTCTTTAGGTGGAGAAAAACTAAATGAGAGTAGCAAAATAAAAAACCCAAAAAAATAAATCTTAATCCAAAAAACCTTGACCAAAATGAAAAAAATTGTAATTGTAGGAGGCACAGCTTCTGGTAAAACCAATTTAGCATATAATATTGCAAAAAATATTAATGGGGAGATTATATCTGCTGATTCAAGACAAGTGTATAAATATCTTGATATAGGATCATCTAAAGAAAGATTTGAAGATATTAAAACACACCTTATAGATATAATAACCCCAGATCAAAGGTATTCTGCATTCTTATTTAAAAATGATACAAAAAAGATAATACAAGAAATAGAGTTGAAAGGTAAAATTCCAATAATAGTTGGAGGTACTGGACTATATACAAGAGCACTTGTGTATAATCTTTCTTTAGGTAAAAACCCTGATTTTAAATTGAGAAAAGAATTGGAAGGCAAAACAAAAGAAGAATTACAAGATATACTGTACTCCATCAACCCAAAATTTAAGGAAATACTAAATAACTCAGACAGAAATAACAAAATAAGATTAATAAGGTATATAGAGAAAGGAGAAATAACAGATGATAATTTTGGATCTGGATCCAATAGATCTAGGTCCTTTGAAAATAATGAATATATACAAGTACAAATAGATATGAATAAAGACGAAATAATAAAAAGAATACGAAATAGGACTAATAACATGATTAAACTTGGGCTTATTGATGAAACATCAAATGTATTAGGATTAGGTTACAGTAAAGAAGATCCTGGCTTATCCATGATAGGCTATAAAGAAGCTATAGAATTTATTGAAAATAAGATTAATCAACAAGAATTGATTGATAAAATTAATCAAAGTACTATTAATCTATTAAAAAGACAACTAACATACTTTGGAGGTGATAAAAATATATTGACCCTAGAAGATAACAAAATATTAGATTTCATAAAAACTCACATCTAATTGAAAAATTATGAAGCATAATATATACTACGATGGTTCTTGTTAAATGATGCAATTGATATTGGACATTCCAGTATCCATCTTAATAAGAAGTTAGAGGAGTCCTTTGTGAAAAATAGTCTGACCGCGATATTCTGGTTTATTGTTCTTGCAATAACAACTCATTTTACTTTCCTGTACATTCTTGGGAGTAAACCAACCATTATAGGGGGCATATCATCAAGCACAAAAGGTGCAGGACAAATCCAGTATCTTATAAATGGAATCAGAATCGTATGTTTGTATGGAATACCAGGAATCTTTTGTATAGCTGCTATTGTACTATGGGTATACGCAAAAACAACCCCTGAATATACAAGTCAGGTAGACTATTACAATAACTATAGCTCCTTTGGTGAGTGGTCTTAATCAGCTAAAGCTGAAAAAGATCCTAATTCTAGCAAGAGAGCTGGGTAAGATGAAACACTTTTTGGATATAGATCCATTGTTTTTCCTTACCCAGCCTCTGCCACGTATCCTAAATATTCCAATATAAAAAAAACAAACCCCACTTCTATGTGGGATTTGAAATTTTGTTTTTAAAAAATAAAGCTTATTTTACTGCTACTTTTAGTGCTTTTCCAGCTCTAAATGCAGGAGATTTTGTTGCTGCAATTCTGATTTTTGCTCCAGTTTGAGG
>JAJZDR010000036.1 GCA_021805885.1 bacterium
AATGCGAAATAATCTTGATCTTCCAAGGTCTCATCAAGCTTAGTTTTAAAATACTTTACCCTGTATCTTTCTTTCCTTATGAGGGGTCTAGCATCTCTTCCTCTTTCTCTGAGGAAGGTGTCAAATTTAGACTTCATTAGTCTAAATATTGTATAATCTCCCGATATAAATTCTGCATCAATTACCCGGGATGGGTAGTTATCGTTTTTATATCTGCCATCCTCTTGTGGAATTCCATTCTGATATTTATAAAAATCCAAATCTAAATATTTAACCTCAATTATGGGAAATATGTCTGGTATTTGCCTTAATCTTCCCCTAGTGGTTTCTACTGTTTCCAATAAGTCACTTGATCCAGCAACCAATGCTACTTCCAAAGGAGATGTCTTTCCTGCATTTTCTCTTCTTGCGTCAGAACCAACGGTTATAATAGCAATACCGTTCACATCTTCAAGAAAATTTTCTCTGTAGATACATTTATATTCTGGCATAAGGGTAGAATTGTATCAAAATAATGGCTAAATTGGAATATTTTCTAGAAATCATTGATAAATAAAGGGTAGAGTGTTACACTATGCATAGTTCATAGTGTAATATGCACTATGCATATTTAGGTATGGATAAAACTAGAGATAAAATAATTAAATATATCGAAATAAATCATGCTGCAAGACCAGAGGAGCTTATAAGGGAATTTGGTCTTTCCAAAAGAGCGATTTTCAAACAATTAGAAAATCTATTGAATGCAAATATCCTTGGTAAAAGAGGAACTCCTCCGCTGGTAGTATATTTTCTAAAGGATCTAGATCACAAAGAGGGTAATGAAACGTTGTCTACAGAAACTAAATCTTATAATCCTTGGGATATAGACCCTAAGGACCTAGATATTTTATATCAAAATTTTTTGATAATTACACCGAAGGGAGAGATGAAAAGAGGGTTTGAAGCATTTTCTTACTGGTGTAGGGAAAGAAACCTTGACCTCAAAAAAAATATTAAAGACTATATACAAATTATTGGTGAATATAATAAATTTAAAAAAGATGGATTCATTGATGGTATGTATAAAATGGATCAAACGTTTAAAGGTTCAGTTTTTTTAGATAAGTTATACTATCTTGAGTTTTATAGTATTGAAACATTTGGGAAAACAGAGCTTGGGACCTTATTGTTATATGCAAAACAAGGTCAAAATAGAAATTTAATGAAGATACTTTTTTCAGAAGTATACCCGCGTATTTTAAAATTAATAAAAAAAGAAAAAATAGATGCAATAGGATTCATTCCTCCAACTCTAAGAAGAGAGGTTCAATTTATGAAGGAAATGGAACGCTATATGAATATTGGTATCAAAATCCTTGATCTTCCAAGAATTAATATAGTAAAAACATCAGGACCTGTTGTTGTAGCTCAAAAAAGTCTTAATAAACTTGAAGATAGGATTGAAAATGCCAAAGACACCATCTTTATAAATGATTTTAGAAGGTATAACAATATATTGTTAATAGATGATGCAGTAGGTTCTGGGGCTACATTGAATGAAACAGCAAAAAAACTAAAGGAAAAAAATATTGTTCAGGGAAAAGTTGTAGGCTTAGGGCTTACAGGAAGCTTTAAAGGTTTTGATGTTATAAATGAGATATAACCTATGTTCTCTAGTGAAAACAATGTTTACTTACATAAAGGTACTAAACTTGCAGTTATAGGTGTTTGCGGTGATTGGAAACAGTACGTATTGTTAAGTTTCCAAGAGCTATTTTTATTTACAAGATCGAACTCCATTATATTCGTTTGATTCTGATTTTGTACTTTCAAAATGGATATACTTGGTAATTCTGTAACAATTGTTACTTGTGGATTTGTCAAAGCCCCTGATTCTCTTGTTATTGGATTAACAGCATGCACATTTTTCATGTATGCTTTTAGAGTAGTTCTAAACTGTGGTGTTATTGGGCAAGAAGTGTTTTGTATACATGTATTATATTTTGATAAGATGCTTTCTGTTACTAATACTGGATTTTGGTTTGGAATAGACCCAGTCTCTTTTTTTGAAATTGAAGATGCCGTTGTCTTGGAGTTTTTATAAACTACAATTTTAGGTTTTTGCAATACATTCTGTGTAAACAGCAATATTATAATTACTGCTAAAACAATTATTATTATATCTTTTCTGTAAAAATTTACTTTATTCATAATTATTCATTGGGCTTAGAACATTTTACCATATTTTATCTAATAATTTCACTAACTGATAAGTCTGGACTGCACTACATATCTTTGAGCCCCAATACCTGGAGGAATACACGTCATTAAAGTAAGATACTTTACGCCTTTTGGAAATTGTCATACTGAAAATCATTTGGCTGTACTATTTTTGAGTAATAAGAAGTTTTAATAGTCTTTGAGCGTAAAGTGTTTGTATGCCTAAAAACACTATATAGTTTATTACGAAATTATGATTTTTAAAATAATGTTTTTTATAAAATATCCACATAGATTTATAACCTGCCATGATCCATTTTTTCTTAGTTTTGTTGTCAGCTTTTGTATATTTTCTGCTTGATTCTTTTATACCACCAGAGGCTCCTTTGTAATGAATAATAGATGTTTTTGGATAGTACATAATTCTAAAACCTCTCTTTTTTAATCTATAACATAAATCTATATCCTCTCCCATAGCCCAAAATGCTTCATCAAAGAGACCCTCCCGAAACGAAGATTCTTTAATAGAGGTTCTCCTAATAAACATAAATGCCCCTGTGCAAGAGTCTATCTCTGTTTCTTTGTCAATTGGAGAATCTATATTATACCCCCTAAATATTGGAGATATTTTATATAAATAGAATAATTTTCCAAGGCTATTTTTTATTGAAGGAAATTGTCTCATACATGCTTTATCAAGAGTGCCATCTGGAAGTAATACTTTGCACGTAGAGAGAGCAATCTCTTTGTGCTTCTCCATATATGTATACATTACATCACAAGTATCTTTAGATAATTTTGTATCTGGGTTTAAAACTAATATATATTTACCTGTTGATAATTTATATCCTTGGTTATTTGCCTTGGAAAATCCTACATTATCTTCATTCTTTATGTATTTTATATATTTTGAATGCTTGGTCTTTAAAGGGTTAAACTGACTCCCAAATATCTTATATGTGTCATCACTCCCGTTGTCTATTATTATAATTTCAATATTTAGATTGCTTGTCTTTATTATCTCATCTAATCCATTTATAAGTTCTGAAAGAAGGAATTTAACGTTATATGTTACAATGATAATTGATAGATCCAAAGGATTAAAATTCTTTGAAGTTTCTTTATTTTCTGTTGCTATGTTCATGATATCTAGGTTATATTATACCAGAACCATTATTTATAATGGTAACCATAATGAATCTAGTAGATTAAATTTTCCTTTTAAAGCTAATTTATCGTATAATGAATTTATGAATCAAAACGACAAAGATCTTCTTTTTGAATTTGTAAAAACCGATTTTACGCTTCGTTATAACAATTCTGTATTAGGATTTTTATGGGTAGTCATAAAACCACTTTTGATGTTTACAGTTATGTATATTGTATTCTCAATTTTACTTGGTCACTCTGTAAAATACTATGCCCTGTACCTTCTGATCGGAATTATAATGTATAACTTTTTTAATGAGGTTACAGTGAACGGACTTAATTCCTTAGTCCAAAAAAAAGAAGTTATGCTCAAGGTGAATTTTAAAAGACATCTTGCTGTAATAGGAGCTACCTTGATTGCAGTTATAAATTTGTTCTTCAATCTTTTAGTCGCTATTGTATTTTTTGCATATAATAGAGTTTTACCAAGCTTTGAAGATTTGGCAGTATTTCTATTCTGCATTCTAGCTTTATATATTCTTGGTCTTGGAGTGGCATTTCTAATTAGTATATTATATGTTAAATTCAGAGACCTTCAGCATATATGGGAAATATTAATGCTTGTAGTTTTTTATCTTACCCCAATAGTGTATCCAATAAGTCTAATAAAAGGGAAGGCACAGTATCTTATTGATGCAAACCCATTAACTCATATATTAAATTTTGCAAGAGAAGCTTTAATTTATAATAAATTTTTATCTGTATACTCTACACTTGTTATATTTGGATTATCTCTAATTTTTCTATATATAACCTATCATTTCTTTGAGAGGAGTATTAAGAAAATTGCTGAAGAGTTTTAACTCTAGAGTTTTGATATTAAATAAATATTATGGAAGATAATGTAATAGAAGTAAAAAATATTCAAAAAGAATTTAAAATTCCTCAAGAGAGAAAGACTCAACTTAAGGAACACTTTATACACCCTTTTAAGAAAACGAAATATATTGAATTTAAGGCTTTATCAGATATATCCTTCGAGGTTAAAAAAGGAGAGTTTTTAGGCATCATAGGTAGGAATGGGTCAGGTAAGAGCACACTTTTAAAAATAATAGCAGGAATTTATCTACCAGACCGTGGTACAGTAAAAACCAAGGGTAAACTTATTCCTTACCTAGAACTTGGGGTTGGTTTCAACATGGAACTTACAGCAATAGAGAACATATTCTTAAATGGAGTAATTCTTGGGATACCTAAGGAGGAACTTAAAAAAACATATAAATCTATTATTGAATTTGCAGGAGTAGAGGGTTTTGAACAAACCCAACTTAAAAATTATTCCTCTGGTATGCAAGTAAGATTGGCTTTTGCAATAGCAATACAAGCAAAAGGGGATGTTTATTTACTTGATGAGGTTTTAGCTGTAGGTGATAATGCTTTCCAGCAAAAATGTTTCAATACATTTAGGGAATTTAAAAAGCAAGGGAAAACGATCATTTTTGTTTCACATGCAATGGGAGCTATAGAAGAATTTTGTGATAGAGTAATCCTTATTGATAAAGGAAAAGTACAAAAAGAAGGAAATCCATTTGATGTTGTTAAGAAATATGGAGATATGTCAATTTTAAATGATGCTAGGAAAAAAGAGATAAAATCAAATGAAGGTTTTGGGTTTCAATCTGTTAAATTCTTAGATTCTGAAATGTCAGAGAATGTTAGTTTTAATTTTGAAGACAAGCTTACAATAAGGCTTTCATATAAGTTACAAGAAGAGGTTCAATATCCTATATTTACAATAGTTTTAACAAGAAACGATGGAGTAGTTGTAGCTTCTTGCAGTAGTAAAGATTCAAAACCAAAAATAGAAGGAATTAATGGAGAGGGATATGTTGATTTTACAATTGATAAAGTAAAATTATTTGCAGGCGTATATTCTATAACCGCAGTTTTATATAACAGGGATTTTGAAAATCCCGTATCTTCTCTAGATAATTCCCATACCTTTAATATATTCTCAACAAGAGATACCCAGGTTGGTATTTTTGAAATTGATGGAGAGTGGACAAGACAATCTTGATATTAATCAATATCCCCGATTCTCGCTATAACAATATTTGGCGAATTCCTTGATAAAATATAATCTTTAATTACATAAATACGTAAATATGTAAGTATTCTGTTACATAGATATCTTTGTTAAACTCTAAAAAGCAATGATAAGTATGTTTTGGTAAATTTTATATTTCTTGCCATGTATATAGGAAATTTTAAAGTGTCATATATTTTCGCTATAAATATAACTTTTTTACTTCTGTATTTTCTCAAAAACTTATATTTATTAATAAAGGATAATTTTAAATTCATAAAATTATTTGGGTTTCCTCTAAGGTGTATAGATTCAGCACTCTTTATAAAATAATTTTTGTATCCTGTTTTTTTTATTTTTACTCCCAAGTCTAAATCTTCATAATATGAGATATATGTAGAATCAAACAGTCTGCATTTTAAAATTACAGATTTTCTATATATACATGCTGCTGCACAACAAGCAAGAATTTCCTTATTCTCCCTAGGGACCTTCTTTATATCATTTGCAGAAAATCCAAAATTTAGATATATGCCACAAGAATCTATTTTTGTTTTTTGTAGGTTTCTATAAAAAATTCCTTGACAAGATCCAACCATAGGATTTTTATCCATGAACCTTACTATATTCTCTACATATGATAAGGATAAGTAGGCATCATGATTAAGCGTGAGAATATATTCTCCTTTGGCCAATTTTATACCTTGATTATTTGCTTTCGAGAAACCCACATTCTTACTATTTTCAATCAATGTGAATTTATAATTCATTCTTGATAGGATTCTTTTTGTGCTATCCGAAGAGTTGTTATCAATAATAATTATTTCTATATTTTTATAAGTTTGTTTTACAACCCTTACAAGGGTCTCTCGTATATATTTTTCACTATTAAATGTTACTAGAATCACACTTACCATATGTTTATTATACCAATATTTTTATAGAATCTAACTTCATCTTATAGAAATATAGTATATTTGTCCATTCTGGTGCTATAATAGCGATGTTCTTTCAAAATTGAAGACAGAAAAATAACAGTTTATAAAAAAAGGAGTGGAAGATGCGCAAGTACGTAATGTTGTCCTTGGTAATGTTGGTGTCTTTGGTAGGTGTTTTTTCACTACAAGGATCAGGCAGGATTGGAGCAAATTATCGTGTTAAGGTAGCTACCAAGAACCTTAGCTACAATAAAAGTCATTCCTGTCTAGTACAGACAACGATAACCCCCAACAATGCTCAGTGGGGGTCAAGTATCAGCTTGCAAGCAGTAGACGGATGTCCCGGTGGGTCATTTTCCTTTTTTGAACGTTCAGGGATCAGTGGTCCATGGAATTCAATAAGAGGATGGGGAAGTGGAAGCTTAGTTTGGAATACTGGATCAAGTAGTGTTAGTGGAAAGATACAATTTCTTGTCTTTTGGTGGAATAACGCCCCAACTGTGCAAGAAACCCTAAACTACACTATTAGTCCATGTAGCCCCCAGACAACAAGTTCTTCTAGCTTAGGCTATTCGAGTCTTGTTGCTTCACCTTCAAATGCAATCGTGGGATCCGATGTTACGCTTCAAGCTACCAGTTCGTGTCCAGATGAGGCTTTTGCCTTCTTTATGAGGAGTGGTTCTAGTGCAAATTGGAATCTAATCCGAAATTGGGGAGGAGGAAATTTTGTTTGGAACAGCTCTGGTAGTGCGAGTGGCCCGATACAGTTTCTAGCTTGGGTTGGACAAAACAAAACCTCTCAAGCACAGGTAGAAGCAAATTATACCTTGGAAAGTCCGCCTCCACCTAAACCTGTACCTCCTACACCTAAGCCTGTACAACCGTCGCCACCCCCTTATCCGCCTTCAAGTTGGCGCGTTAGTGGGGTGATATATCATTCTCAGGTCTACACTGAAGATTGCGAGACAGCATCTCTCCAAATGGCATTAAACCACGAGGGGATATATGACTCGCAACCAGCTTTGCTTGGTATTGAGAATGTACAGGAACAGGGTCCCGTGATGAATGGCTCAACAATCGTGAAGTGGGGAGATCCCTACATATCTTTTGTTGGCAATCCTGATGGGGCACAGCTTGCGACTACACCTACAGGGTATGGAACCTACTACAGCAATATAGCAAGGACTGCTCAAGCTGCGGGAGGGAAGATAATATGGTCTGGAACTGGATTGACAATCTCAGAGATGCTTTCGTACATCAAAGAGAATCATCCAGTGATAGCATGGGTGGACGACAACAACAATGGGATACTCCAATACTCTCCTCTTAACTACTGGACTGCCTTTGATGGTAGGTCTATCGAGTATCCTAGATATGGGAACGAACACAACGTTTTGGTAGTTGGAGTACAGACTCTTGGCGCGACAGTAAATTCAGTGTTGATCTATAACCCTCTAGGGTTTATCGGACCAGAATGGGTCAGCATTGGAACTTTCGCAAATACTTTCGGAACCTTCGGAAACATGGCAGTGGTGCTAGGCTAATATTGATCATGAGATCAATGATGTGGATGTTAACAACCCAGCGAATCTAGACTCAAGGAGGAATCTGTCTTCAAAAAAAAGAAAACTCAGATAGTTTTGGTTGAAGATATTCGTGCAATCACGGGTCTCTTTTCAGGTTAGCTGAGAAAGAGAGAGAGAGGAGCGTTCTTTGGAGTTTAAGACCTAGATCTTTGAGGCTTATGCCTTTGGATCCAGATCCTTTGGATTTATATCCAACTCCTAGAACGCCTCCTCTCTCCTCACGACCTTAGATTCACACAAAAGAACCAACATCTATTATATATTTGTTTTATTGCAGATAATGATATAATTTTAACACTAGATATTATTGAATATTGCATTTATATACAAGAGTGTATATAATATAGGTTATTATGGAAGCAGGCTTTGCAACATTAGAACAGGTTGATCATGAAGTAGAATCTCAAGAGATAGAAAGAGAGAGATCTTCTACGTTCAATACAAAGAAGGACCATAAACTTTCTAAAAAGACCCAAGTAAGATTATCAGCTCTTGGGGTAGCATCAATAGCCGCAATAACTTTTGTTGGAGCTTCTGAAATATCTCAAAAACCAAGTTCATTTAGCGATGCTAGTATAAATGCTCCTATACAAAAAGTGCATAAAAAACTTGATATAAATGAAAAAGTTGTCGTACATCCTGTATCGTCTAGTAGCAATGTATCTATCGAACCATCTCTCCTACACCCAACAATTCCACAAGAGTCAATCCCTCCGGAAGGGTTGATAGTCAGTGATGTTCCATACTACTCCCAAATTTATACAGAGGATTGTGAGACGGCATCTTTGCAGATGGCATTAGCTCAACTGGGAATAAATTTATCACAACAGGATTTACTTGCTCAAGAGAATATACAAACAGAACCTCCTGTGATGAATGGACCTTCAGTTGTAAAATGGGGAGACCCCTATAATTCATTTGTTGGAAACCCTAATGGGGACCAACTCTCATACCCTCCAACGGGATATGGAACATACTATTCTAATATAGCAAAAGTGGCAGAGACCGTAGGAGCTAATGTTCTTTGGTCTGGTACTGGGCTAACACAAGCTGAAGTATATCAATATATTAGAGAAAACCATCCAATTATTGCATGGGTAGATGATAATAATGCTGGTATATTAGAATATTCTCCGTCTAATCAATGGACTGCATTTGATGGTAAAAAAGTTGAATACCCAGTTTATGGGAACGAACATAATGTTCTTATAACAGGTATTCGCAGAGTTGATAGCAATATAGAAGTATTAATAAATGATCCTTTGAAATTTATTGGACCAGAATGGGTATCCTTTGATAGTCTTTGGAATTCTATGGGCACCTTTAATTATATGGGAGTTGTACTTAGTAATAAGGGCTAGTCAATGTTTATCCTAGAATCTAGATCCTAGTGAAGTACCACTAAACCATTGATCGTCTGATATTTTTGTTTTGTGTTCTGAATTTTTTAATAAAGTATAAACAAGTAATCCTCCAGTTTTAGCATGCTTATCTTTATATCCAAAATGCCAATCTAGAAAATTTAATGATTCAAATGTTGTAGGGTAAGCATCTTTCGCTTTATCCCAAAGATTTTCAATACTATCGCTCATAAGATTAGAGGAAATATAATGTTGAATATCAATAAATAATTGGGACTGCCTTACATTGGATCTTTCAAGATCTGATAATCTAGGTAATCTAAATTGAGACTGGGATGTCAATGTCGCAAGCTCTCCGTATGTAAGGCCAACGCCCATTAGAAATGCATCAACATTACCAGGATGTCGTTGCCTATACTGTATCCTTTGTAAAGTTGGTCTTCCATTTAGTGGTCTAGTATCTAGCCAGTTGCCAATATCACTATCTCCTATAATTGCACCGATTAATCTGGATAGTTGTGGGTCACTTTCTTTTATTTCTCGTAATCCAAAAATAGGGAAGGATACATCAGAGTAAGGGGTAATTTCACTGATTGGTGGGACTCTAAAAGGTCTATTATCTTCTGGGGATGTGAATAATGATTCTAAATTTGGCATAGTATATAAAAATAATTATGCAAATTATAGTTTTAACTATAACTATTGTCAATATTTTATATCATAGATATGTTGAATTCTTGTTATTTTGACACCATCATAGTTTATCAAAATGTAAAGCAATGTTGACAAAAATGTAAAGCAATTATATAATATTGGTACTATGCAAGAGTTTAAAACTACTTCTTCAAAAAAAGGTCAAATTACTATTCCAGCACCAATAAGGAAATATTTTGGAATCAACAGAGGAACTACTATATATTTTAAAATCATAAATTCCACAATGGTTGGAACACCGCAAAAAGAATATAGCATATTGAAGCTAGGAGGGTTTTTAAAAAGCAGTGATGATAACAAGTCATATAAAGATATTATGGATGAATCTTATGAAAAATCAATAAGATCAAGGTTGAAGTTGTGATGGAAACTATAGGGCTAGATACAAATACTCTACTGGAATATTTTCTTGCAAGGGAAAATAAATCTAAAATAGAGAATGTAATAAAAAAGTGTATAAATAATGAGGTAATAATATATATTGCACTTCCAGTATTTTTAGAATTAGAATGGGTATTAAGATCTTATTATAAAATAAACAAAAAAGAAGTAATAAATATACTTCAATCCTTATTTGAAATGAATAAGTTAATCACAGACGATAAAGATCTTTTGTTGCTATCTATAGAATTGTTTGGAAAAGATAATAGTCTAAGTTTTACTGATTGTGTCATATTTAATCTGAACAGAAAAAATCACGTTTCAAAACTTTTTACATTTGATAAGAAATTTGATAAAAAATTCTTAATAAACTAGGTTACAAGTAGCTTTATTACAGATACTTTTCCTACTATCTTTTTAAGCTATTAAAATAGAGATTGAGGAATTGATGTGTTATATATGCTCCCATAAAATTGAGAATTCCCAAATGTATATA
>JAJZDR010000033.1 GCA_021805885.1 bacterium
AATGAAGAAACAAAGAAGTATTGGGCTATAAGAAGAGAAAGCTTTAATCTATTAAGGCAAAGAATTAAAAATCTTAAAGCGGCACCATTTATAGATGACATAATAGTAAGACCAGAAACATTAGAAGAATTTTTACCTCAACTATACAAAATTTTAGATGATTCGAAATTATTATATACAGTTGCTGGTCATATAGGTGATGGTAATTTTCATATTCTTCCTTTAATGAATCTACAAGATGAAAAAGAAAGAGCAAAAATATATCCTATTGCTGACCAAGTCTATAATCTTGTGTTAAAATACAATGGTTCCATAACAGCAGAACATAATGATGGACTTATAAGAAGTCCATATATAGAAGAAGAATTCGGAAATAAAATATATGGTATATTTCAGGAAATAAAGAATATTTTTGATCCTCACCACATATTTAACCCACATAAAAAAACTGATGTAACAATTAAATTTGCATCTGAGTTTATAGCAAGAAACTAAAATCTTTTAAATAAAGAAAGTTTCGATATTAGATTATTTCTAATTAACTGGTTTTCAGTCATAACTTTAACCCATATATATGAATATGGTTTTAATTCAATTATATTTCCAGCGACATCAGCTCTTTCTACTATTAATACAGAGAAGTGGAATATACCTAAATTATTTGTATCTATAAGCTGTTTCTTTTTTGAAAGATTATTTATAAATATAAGATTTTTATGATGGAAAACTCTTAGATATGCAAATATGTTATTATTCCCAGTATTTATAATATGAATATCTGAATGAGCGAATATATCTTTATACCTTTTTCTTATTATAAGCATATTCCTTAATTTATTATATGTAGACTGGGAATCCCATATATATTTATTAGCCTTAGCCCAATCTATTTTAGTTCTAACAAGCAATCTTCTATCATATGGCACATTATCTTTAGGTACCATAGAAAAATTTTCTTTCTCATCAAGTTCATCTCCACTATACAATACTGGAGTACCTACTAACGTGAGTAAAATAGAATTAGCTAATGCTATTTTCTCTTTATTATCTCCCAACAAAGTATATAATCTCTCTGCAATACCAGTATTAAATCTATATATTTTATCCTTATCATATTTTGAATAAAACAATGACGCTGTATCTTGATCCACAGTAGACAGACTAAGCTCATCGTGATTACGCAAGAAAATTGCCCACTGCGTTTGACGTGGGATTTTTGGAAATGATTTAATTGTATCTATAATGTATTTACTATCTTCATCTAACAATGATAAAAATATTTGAGGCATTAGAGGAAAATTAAAGGCCATTTGAAACTCATTTCTTCCATTCCCAAAATATTTAACAAGTTCATTCATAGGTTCACCAGCTTCAGCAAGAAATACTATATTTCTATTCCTATAATGTTTATTAGCAAATCTTCTAATTTTCCTTAAAATCATATGTGTTTCTTTTAAGTTTTCACAAGTTGTTCCCTCTCTCTTAACTAGATATGGAACTGCATCTACTCTAAAACCATCAACTCCTAGATCTAACCAGAAACTAATAATTTTAAAAAACTCTTGTAGAACTTCCTCATTTCTCCAATTTAGGTCTGGTTGAGTTTTGTAAAACCTATGAAAATAATACTCTTTTCTTATAGGACTATATGTCCAATTAGTTTTTTCATAATCAGAAAATATAACTGAAGCATCCTTATATTTATCACCCGTCATATCCCAAAGATAATAATCTTTATATTTAGAAAAATCTTTAGATGAAGGATCTTGTGAAGCTATAAACCAATGATGTTGTGATGAAGTATGATTTAAAACTAAATCCATAATAATACGTATGTCATTATCATGGGCTACTTTTATTAATTCTTGAAAATCATCTAGAGATCCTACTTCCTTTCTTATAGAGGTATAATCAGATACATCATATCCCCCATCCATCAGAGGTGACTTATAAATAGGTAATAACCATAGGCAACCTATCCCCAATTCTTTGATATATATAAAATTATTTATAAGGCCCCTTATATCGCCAATACCATCATTATTGCTATCCTTAAATAGGTCTATGTATATCTCATAAAACACACTTCCCTTATACCAGTATCTATTTCTAAAAGGTGATCCCGTTAACATAACTTAAAATTGTTTGAATAATCATCTAAATTCTGTTTGTTCAAGATCTTTTTCAATATCTTCATAAATATCTTTTTGAGAAGCTCCCCATGTCCATATAAAATTAATTATAAAGTTAAAAATAAAGCTAACACCTATACTAACATTATTAGCAATAAGAATAGCAAAAAATTTACTAAAATATAAGGAGGCAAAAGAAAATACTTCAGGAAATAAAAATACTCTTGCAATTACAAACCCTAACAAAATAGATATATGATATTTTAATATTCTTATAATAAATTGAGAATTTTTATTATCTTTAAATGTCCAATTATCATTTATAAAAAAATTGTTTAAATTTCCTACTTCTGCAGAAATTAATGTGGCTATATTAGCAGGAACAAAAAAAACTAGCGTTAATAACAATATAACACCATTATCAATAATTATTCCTATAATACCTACAATAAAATATTTATATAACTTATCTAGGATTTGTCTGATTGTTTTTTTATTGACTTTCAAAGATTTTTATAATTAAATATCACACAAATTAATTTTTAATACAGAAATTCATACTCTCATCATTATATTATTGCACACATATTTTATCAATTCATTTTTTACCAGTTTAATACTATTTTATTGCTGAAGGAAAAACCTTAAATATGTTGTTCTTATATTTGATAGGAACAGGGATTGAATCAAATAAAGCGTGATACGCAAAATATTTGAAACCTTCTCTTCTATTAGAGAAATTAAATCCATATAAAACAGTATTATTTTTAATTTCACTTATTAAATCATTATTATATTTTGTGTATGCACTGCCTAAAACTCTTCTCAAATGGGAATCTGACCCCCCTACAATAGGAATATGATATTCCTGAGCTATATCTATAGCTTTTTTATTAGCCAAAGATAACTCTGCTTGTTTTCTAAGAAATCTACCACTTGAATATAAAAGGGTCATATAATTTAAAGACCCATTAACCTCAATAGCAAAAGGTATATTGCTACTGAGCATAGACTCCACCAATACTCTGCCATTCAAATGTCTACCTTTGCGGAATGGGTTAAATGGGTGGGCTATAACAGGAAAACCACCTTGATTCAATATTTCTTTTGCAGTATCTTTTGGAGACATTTTTTTCCTTATATTTTTTTTAATATCTAGTCCAATCATATGACAATGTTTTGTAGATATCTCAACTCCAATACCTACCTCTATTTTATAATTTTTTTTAAGTTTATATGACAAAGCAATTCTTGCACCTTCTATATTATTATGATCAGTTATATATACTCTATCAATGTCAGTATTAGATTCTACATAATCAATTATTTGCTCAGGAGAACGTGCACCATCAGATACATTAGAATGTATATGCAAATCTACTTTTTTCATTTTTTTGATGGTATTTATTATTATATATTAAAGCTTAAACAGTAGGGTTTCTTCTATCTCGTTGTCTTTGGACAAAAGATGTTAATATTTCAACCAAAACTAGGCCTGCAATAGTATAAAATATTAGTGCTGTTACAGAGTTTGATGCCAAAACAAACCTTCCAAATACTATTGTAGGGAATAATCCAGAAAAAGGTGCCACTAAAGGATATGATGTTCCATAAATAAACTTAGCTATTGGATTGTTGGCATTAGCCCCAAAAAGAAGAAATAAAATTCTAAAAACTAAAAAGAATTCAATTATAGAGAATATCCCGTATACTAACCTATCTGATACATTCATAATACTTTTATGTTACATTATAAAAATTAATTTAGAATTAAATAGATTGTACTATGTTAGCAAACTTTTTACCACTTTCTTTTATTATTCTATTACCATCATTATCCATATAAGAAAGTCCAAATTTAGCATCAAACCCATACTTCCATTCAGAATTATCTATGAGACTCCAGTAAAAATAACCTTTAACTGGAATACCTTCCGTGATAGCTTTTTTTATATATGAAAGATGATCTTCTATATATTGCACACGATTCAAATCAGATGTATCAGATATGCCATTCTCTAGAATAAATATATCTTTGTTGTATCTTTTATATGCCTGTTTTATTATATTATATATACCCTGTGGATAGATATCCCATCCCAATACATCTTGTTTTTCAAGTTTTCCATTAGGGATGCTTTTAAATAGAAAATTATGAATGGATATCTTGAATTTATCCTCTTCATGAAAATAATAATTCAACCCTATAAAATCCATATATTTTATAGTTCTATCTAAATAAGCATAATTAGTAAAATATCTTTTCAGCATTATATAAAAATTACTTATTGAATCTAAAGATAAGTAGTCTACATTATTTTTGGCAACAGAAACTCTAGATCTGCCCCAATTAAATTTTTTATATATATCTTTTATCCTTATATATGCTCCAATATGGGCTATCTGCAGATTATGTTCTACCATTAAATACTTGATTATATTTCTTTTCCCTGGTGGATACTCCCCAGAAAGATAACCCATTAAAGCGTAAACAAAAGGTTCATTAATCGTAATCCAAAAAGTGACTTCACTACCAAGGTTCTCAACTATGAAATCAGTATATCTTTCAAATATCTTGATAATTCTCTTATTCTCAAATCCTCCAATCTTTGATACCCATATTGGTAGAGATTCATGAAATAGAGTTACAAAAGGTTCTATATTATTATTTTTAAGAGATTTTATAAGATCTTTATAATAATTTAATGCTTCAAGATTCCACTTTCCTTCTTCAGGTTCAATTCTAGACCACTCAATAGAAAATCTATAGGAGTTAACTTTTAATTGTTTTAAGATTTCAATATCTTCTTTATATTTTTCATATGACCTACATGCATCTCCTGTTTCTCTATATCCTTTATACTTTTCCCATAAATACCAATCACTATTAAAATTACCACCCTCAATCTGATAAGAGGAGGTTGCAACCCCCCATTTAAAATCCACAGGTAAAGAGAAATCAGCATTCTTATTATTCATAAACTACCCTATCTTATTTACAGCTTTTTTAAATATATACAAAATCAAAACAGAAAAAACTATTGAAAGTAATATACTAAATATTGTATTAGATATGAATGCATCACCTGCAAGACCACCAATCATTGCACCTATAATACCAGTAATTATATCTATAAATAGTCCTCCTCTGGTTTTATATTTTTTTGCAAACCAAAGTCCTACTACAATACCAATTAAAACATATATTAATATATCCATAGTTTAATTATACACAAGCTAGTCATCACTTTCTATATAGTAATTAGACTATTCTTTATTAAATTTATTTCTATCAGATTTTCTAAGATATTTTTTTCTTAATCTTAGGTGGGTTGGAGTAATTTCTAAATATTCATCATCTGCTATAAAATCTATTCCAAGTTCAATAGTAAGTTCTATATTTTTCATTAATACTATAGTTTCTTCTCCTATATCTGAATGTAATCCTGTTAAATGCTTAGCTCTAGATACATTAACTTCCATATCTTGATCATATTTATTTATACCGACTATCATTCCCTCATAAACTTGTTCTTCAGGTCCTACAAATAAAGTGCCCCTTTCTTGAGCCTTATTAAGACCATATGATGTTGTATTCCCAGCTTCTGATGCAATCAATACTCCCTTTCTATCTTTATACATAGTTCCACCAGGAGATAATACAAATTCAGAAAAAGAACTATTAAAAATAACAGTGCCTTTTGTATCATTAACAAGTTCTCCTCTTAGACCAAATAGATTTCTTGTTAATACTTTATAATGAAAATGGACTATATTTGAATTGTCAGTATGCATGTTTACAAGTTCTCCTTTTCTTTTTGAAAGCGCAGTAGTTACAATCCCAATAGATTCTTTACCAACTTCTAAAAATAAGTCTTCTTGTCCTTCATACTTCTTTCCATCAATTATTTTTGTAATAGCTTCGGGTTTTGAAATTTGGAATTCATATCCTTCTCTTCTTAACGTTTCTATTAATATTGATAAATGTAATTCTCCTCTTCCTGATACAAAAAATTGATCACCTTCAACTTCAAGTTTCATTGCTACATTCTTTTGTAACTCTCTTTCTAATCTTGCAAGTAATTGTCTTGACGTAACAAATTTTCCTTCTCTTCCTGCTAGTGGTGAACTATTTGCTTCAAACTTTATTCTAACAGAAGGTTCTTGTATATCTAGATCAGGAAGCCTATCATTCTCTCCTGGTGCTGTTATTGTATCTCCTATTTTTGCATCTGTAGCTCCAATTATAGTTACTATATCCCCTGCCTGCATTTTCTGCACCTCTTCCTTTTTTATACCATTAGAAACTATTAATTTTAAAACTTTGAATTTATTTGTAGAATTGGAAGAAAGTATATCTAATGAGTCTCCCCTTTTTATTTCTCCTTGTAAAATTTTTCCAACAACTCCAGATCCAGTATATTCATCATAATCAATTGATGACACTTGCATAAGGAATGGTAAATTTAAATCTCCAGAAGGAGGAGGAATATCCTTTATTATACTTGCAAAAAGAAGTGATACATCAGACCCAGAAGAACCTGATTTATATTCAATCCTAGTATTTAAATCCGGAAGTTTGTCAAAAATAATTCCCTCTCTTGCAATAGCATAAAATATAGGAAACTCTAGTTGGTCATCAGATGTTGCAAGATCTAAAAATAGGTCATCTATCTCAGACAATGTTTTATCTATATCTGCAAATTTTTTATCTATTTTATTAATTACTACTATTATTTTTTTGCCTAATTCTAAAGCCTTTTGCAATACATATCTTGTTTGTGGCATAGGACCTTCTTGAGCATCAACAATCAATAAGCAGCCATCAGCCATATTTAAAGTCCTTTCAACTTCTCCAGAAAAATCAGCGTGTCCAGGTGTATCTATAATATTTATTTTATAGTCTTTATATTTAACAAATATATTTTTGGCAGTTATTGTAATACCTCTTTCTCTTTCAAGATCCATATTATCCATAATTAAAGACTGACTCATTAAGGCCTCATTATCTCTAAACATATTAGATTGTTTCATAAAGCTATCTACCAAAGTAGTTTTCCCATGATCAACATGGGCTATAACAGCTATATTTCTGATTTTAGAATTTTCCATACGTTCTGTATTATACAGGGATTTTAATGAAGAATATAGAAGTTGCCGTTTCCTGTGGTTACATAAAATTTACCTGAATAGAAACTAAGTCCTGAGGCTATTTCTGGACCTCCCAATGTTCTTTTTGCATCAAATGAACCTTTATTTTTGTCTATAACATAAATATTTCCATTACCAGTAATAGCATAAACATCTCCTTTTATGATAGTTAAAGGTGCATTAATCATACCATTAATTTTATATGACCAATCTACCTTTTCTGTGTTTATATTTACTGCAAATACACTCCTTGCTGTATTGGAACCAGTATATATAGTGTTACCTGATAGTGTTGGAACAGAGCCTTCCATTGGATCAGAAGGTTCATTGATAACCCCATAACCCTCATTCACTGACCATACTATAGACCCTGTCTGAGCATCAATTTTATATAGATATTCATATCCAGAATTAGTACTATAATCTGTTAACATTGTACCATTAGTATATAGATACCCTTTATAGTAAACAGGAGTTGTGTCATCTAATCCCCCAGTAATAGAAACTCCACCTTTAAGATTTTTGAAAGATGTTGCCCATTTAATACTTTTAGTATTTATATTAACATCAAAAAATTTATATGGTTTAGATCCACCAAAAAATACATTATTTCCAACAAGTATAGGTGATGACATAGAGACTATAGATCCAACATTTAATGTCCATAATGCTTTCCCTGTTAATGCTGATAGTGCATAAAATGTTCTATTCCCATTTACAAAATACAAAGTTCCGTTACTATATATAGGAGTAGGCATATTTTCCCCAAGTGTTTTATATTTCCACATTACAGCACCAGTTGAAATATTTATCCCATACACAAAATTATTTCCTAACCCTCTATATGATTTATTGGGTCCATATTTAATACTATTTCCAGATCCAACAAAAACCATATTTATTTGTGGAACTACAACAGGGTTAGTCATTATCCAATTTGAAAAATGATCATGCCATATTACGTTCCCAGTAACCCTAGATAATGCTAACAATCCACCTGATAAATTTACTTTATCCATTGTACCAACATATATAGCATCTCCAGCAACTATAGGGGTTGTGTCAAAATTTTCTCCATTTATATTTTTAGCAAGTGCTACCTTTGATATTAATATATTCTTAACTCCACTTACAACATTATTATTTGTTTGATCTTGGGAATACTGTGAATAACTTTTATAAAAAAATGTGGTCTGGGGTTTTGTGGTTTTTGTAGAATGAGCATTATATAAATCTAGTCCTACTAATACAATAACAAACAAAATCACAACAATAATATAATAATTCCTATTTTTTAACATAATTATACCTGTTTAATTATCTATAATATACACTTGGAAACTTTAAAATGTTTCATTAAATCTATACAATTATTTTTTAGATTTTCCAGAAACACTTTTTTTTGTAGATTTTAAAGTTTGTTTTGTGTTTTTTACAGGAGTTTTCCTAACTGCTTGTCTACTTGAAGGCTTGGCAACCTTACTTGCTTTCATATCAACGTTAGATTCTTCTTCATTCCTTAATTTCAATGTAGTGTTATGTCTTTTAAAAGAAGGTTTCTCAAAAAAAGAACAATACAAAAATATTATACCTACAATAATTAATACTACCAAAGCTGGTAGATACACAATTGAATAGCCTATTGCTAAAAACAATATACCAAGAGCAAAGCTCAATAGTCTTAAATAATAATTTCTTTCAGATGCTTTAAAAAAATTCATATACCTTGGATGTTATCATATATTATAAAAAAATGGAATATTAATATATTTTTAAAAGTTATAAGTTTTTCATATATAAATTTTGTTATAATAAAAATATGTATGAACATTCAAAAGAAATAACAATTAAAAGTACCGATGACATAGATAATCTTTATAATGAAGGTTTTGTATTTGTACGAAAGGGAAAAGGTGTCATGCAACAAATAAGAAGTTTAAGATTAGATTTAAGAGATTTTGAACTAACAAGTGAAAATAGAAGGATTTTAAAAAAAACTGAGAATATATCCATAGAAAAGGAAAATTTACCTTATAATAAATATAATTATAATATACATAAAATGGGATTTATCTATTATAAAACTAGATTCGGGGATAAAGTAATGACTGCTAATAAAATTAAAGAAATGTTTACTAGTATGGATAAATCTAATATGAACTCAGTCTTGGTTTATAAAGATAGAAATTTAAATAAGATGGAGTTTGCTCAAGGATATGCCCTGTCATATATAAATAAATATATGATACACTATTCGTATCCTTTCTATGATCTTTCATATTTCAATTTAAATATGGGTATATGTATGATGTTGAAAGCAATAATTTTTGCAAAAGAACATAATCTTGATTATGTCTATCTTGGAAGTGTATACAAGAAAGAGTCAATATATAAATTACAATTTAGAGGGTTATCTTGGTTTGATGGAGAAATATGGAATCAAGATATTAGTGCATTGAAAGAAAAACTTACATAATAAAATTAATCAATGGTATTAACAGCTACTATAACAGTATTATTTTATGCATTTTTATTAGGTCTAGTTCATGGAATAACACCAGATGAACACACTTGGCCTATAACTTTCTCTTATGCAATAGGTAGTTTCTCATCTAGAAAAGGATTATATGTGGCTATACTATTTTCATTAGCATTTACAGTACAAAGGGCAATAGCGTCAGAAATAGCATATTTTGCACTTATAAATTGGACACAATATACATCTCTAAATTACTATGTATACCTAATAGTAGGATTAGCAATGTTTTTAGTTGGAGTATATGTTTTAAGATTCCACAGGATATTTCATATTGAACTTCTTCCTTCATCATGGATTGGTAGACATAAGCACCATGAATTTAATGATACACCAAGACAGATAAAGCCTTCTATGGCACTTTTACATGGATTTATAGCAGGATGGGGATTCGGAGCTTTTGCATTGATATTGTACACTGTACTTGTACCAAAAATGCCAAATATGTATGTAGCATTTCTGCCTGGAGTATTTTTTGGATTAGGAACCATGTTTGTACAGGCTATTTTTGGCAATATTTTTGGGAGATGGATTAGAAATATGAAAATTCCGGAATCAGAAGGACTGAAATTAGCATCCAAAGTTGCTGGAAATACACTTTTTGGAGGAGGGATAGTTTTTATATTAGGAGGAATATTTGGACTTTTATTTCCTAAAATTGCAAATCTACATGTTGTCACCCCGATAAATATTCATAATTTACATAATTTAGGTCTAGCATTTGTTATGGTTATGACTACTGTTTTATTCATAGGCGTAGGATCTATATATATAAATATGCATAAAATAAAGGAAAAATACCAAAATGCCAATAGAACCACTTAATAAAAATCAAATTAAGGATATTGCATCATATATAACTGAAAACAAGGATAAATTACTAAATATAAATTCATCTATAATAACCAATGACATTAAAACTCCAGAGAATAATGAGGAAAAGTTAGTTATAGGTATTGGTGGATCACATATATATTATGCTAAGATAAAAAATACAGAAATTCTAAAAGAAGATATCATAAGATTCCCAAGTAATAAAGAACAATTTTTGAATTCTCCAAGATTACT
>JAJZDR010000040.1 GCA_021805885.1 bacterium
CTCAGCCTAGAAGCGGACTTGAACCGCTGGTCTTTCCCTTACCATGGGAATGCTCTACCACTGAGCTATCTAGGCATATGCAGAGAGAAGGATTCGAACCTTCGTAGCCGTAATGGCAACTGATTTACAGTCAGCCGCGATTGTCCACTCCGCCATCTCTGCATAATACTATTAGCCTTCTGTCAGGGTCGAACTGACGACCTGCTGTTTACAAAACAGCTGCTCTACCACTGAGCTAAGAAGGCCTATATATTACTAACTTAAATATAAATTTAGTAATGCCTGCATTCTATATAAAAAAATGTTCTTTTTCAACACTACTCAAACCCATCTAGCTTTTAAAACTTGATTTCAAAAAAACAAGTATTGTAACGCAAGTATAAATCATAAGAATTATACTGATATAGTTATTATTTTATATTATGTTAAATCAGTTTTTATCTGATGCTAGATGGGCTAAAGTTTATTATAGCAAATAAACCAAGGGATTCAAATTATAGTTATTAGAAAAGTAAAAATAGTACTAATTAATGGCAGCAGCACTATTTGTATTATAGACTCTAAATTGCCATTTATGGGAAATATTGGTAATATGGCTAATATAAGGATAAATATGGAGTATTTGTCAATGATATCTAATATGTGATAATGATGCTTAAAAATCACTTTAAGTATATGACTTCCGTCGAGGGGAGGTATTGGAATAATATTAAACAATGCTAGCCCTATATTAATTATAGCTGCATCTATAAATACCCCACTAAGTTTTAAATTGACGGAACTAGATAAGTGTAATATAGGAAGCCCTTGAATTATAAGTATAGATATAATAGATAATATTATGTTTGAAATAGGTCCAGCAATAGCGATAATAAGATTATCTCTATATGGATTTTTAAGATTATTTAAATTTACAGGTGTAGGGTTTCCCCATCCGAACCTGAATTGAGTAAGTATCATTACTAGTAATCCCATTAATGTTATATGTTTTGTTGGATCTAGTGTTAACCTTCCATTGTTTTTGGCTGTATCATCACCTAAAAGGTGTGCAACATATCCATGAGAAAATTCATGAAATGAAATACTAAAGATAATTATAATGCCCAAAATTATTAAATTTATAATCATTGTGTGATATTTGCATAAAAACTCATTTTATTATATCATACAGGGTGTGTTATTAATTTAGTAGTATTTTTAATCATGTCTAGATCTTGTGATTTATGTAATAAGGGTGTTACCGTTATAAATAATATAAGCCATAAACATTCAGGTAAATGGGCTAAAAGAGCACCTAAAACAAAAAGGAAGATACTCCCTAACTTAAGAGTTCTTAATCTTGACACTGAAAATAATAAAGTTAATATTAAGGTTTGTATGAGGTGTTATAGAACATTAAATTCTTCGTTACAATAAAACTGAAGGATCTATATCTATACTTAAATTCTTATTTTGTTTATATCTATTCCTCAAAAAAGTTTTTATATTTTCAATATTTTTATTAACTTTTATTATTATATTAAGCCTATATACGTAGTTAATTTTGTAGGGAATTGCTTCAATGGGAGAATAGATTTTAATACCGATCATATTAGCATTGTTGATATCGTCATATATTTTTTTTGCTCTAGTGAATACTGTTTTCTCATTTTTATCTTTTACGATAATCTTTATTAAGTTGGAGAAAGGAGGGTAGTTAAGTTGTTTTCTTATATTAATTTCCTCATCAAAAAACTTATTAAAATTGTTATTTAGGGCAAATTGTAATATTTTATTTTTAATATCCATAGTTTGTATTACTATTTCGGCGGAATTATCTTCTCTTCCACCTCTTCCTATAACTTGTATTATTGTTTGATAGGCTTTTTCTACAGAGCTATAGTCTGGGAATACAAATTCTATGTCGGCCAAAATAATACCTATTAACCCCACGTTATAAAAGTCCCATCCTGTGGTAATTAATTGTGTTCCTATAATAATATTTATATTTTTATCAGATAATTTATTATAAATTTCTAGGTGTTGATCACTATTACCAGAAGTAGAATCTTTATCTAGTATTTCAATATTAAGATTTCTTTCCTTGAATAGCTCATTAATTTCTTCTTTAACAAGTTGAGTTCCGATACCGTAGAATTTTAATTTCCCCTTTTTACACACATTACATATAGGGTTTGCAGTATTTATATATTTTTTATAGTCACAGTGATGACAATTAAGGAATGTTGTACTTCCATTTTGATGTACTGTTAGAGGGATATCACACCTTGGACATTTTTCTATATGTCCACAATTGTTACATACATATAGATTAGAGTAACCTCTTCTGTTGATATACAGTATTACCTTCTTATTATTATTTAAAGTCTTTTCTATACTTTTTTTAAGGATTCTTGATATTACTACTCTTTTACTACTTATTTTGTCCTCATTTATGTCAACTATTTTTGTATGTATGTCATTTTTAAATTTATACTCAGATATTTTTTTATCTAGCCTAACTATAGTATGCCCTTCTTTGAGCATTTTATAATAGATATCTATTTTTGGTGTAGCACTACCAAGTAACAATTTGATTTTTTGTTCTTTTGATATAAATTTAGCTATATTAATAGCATTATATCTTGGATCTTGATCTTGCTTATAACTATTATCATGAAATTCATCAATAATTATTAATCCTAAATTTTGGAATCTTGAGAATAGTGCTGAACGTGCTCCTATTACTATTTTTTTTTCTCCTTGTCGAATTAAGTTATTTTCCAATGTTTTTCTTTTTTTTGTAATTTTGCTGTGCATTATTGAAATTATTTCTTCATGAAAAAAAGCTTTTAATCTTATATAAAATTGAGATGTGATTGCTATGTCAGGAAGAAGTATTAATACTTGTCTACCTTCATTGATTTGTTGCTTAATTAACTTTATATATACCTGTGTTTTACCTGATCCAGTAATACCAAATAATATATATTCAGTATCTAATCCATTTGAAATTGTATTTACAGCATCAATTTGGGCCTTATTCATAGGGAGTTTTGACTTTGGTATTATTATTTTTTTTAGAATGGATTCTTTAGAATTAATTTCTTTGGTTTTCCTTGTAATAAAAGGAGATATTGTGTTATTAATTGAAGCATTGTAGTAGGTGATAATATGTTTAATAAGTTTTAATTCTAATAAATTAAGGTCGATATATTCATTTTTTGTATTTTCAATTATATTTTTTATAGTGAAATTTATATCAATATTTTCATCTTTTACATTATCAACCACTATTCCTGTAGTTTTTTTTAATCCTAGAGGAATTTCAACCACTTTCCCAATAGGAATAGTTTCTTCAGAAAAGTATATTAGAGGTTTTTCAATCTTTAATTTTGTTTTTGTAAGTATCTTAATTAACATTTATTTGTTTTAAGCCATTTTTAGTGTTAAAATAAACCATATTTAATTTACTAGATATAGAGGATTATGGCATTTTCTGATCCATTTTGGAATATGTTTACTTATGATATAGGTATTGATCTGGGGACTGCAAATACATTGGTTTGTGTTAGAAATCAGGGTGTTACAATATCTGAACCGTCAGTTGTAGCTTTTAATTCAAGAACTAAAACAGTGCTAGCAGTAGGATCTGAAGCTCAAAAAATGTTAGGTAGAACACCTGCATCTATTGTTGCTATAAGACCTTTAAAGGACGGAGTAATATCAGATTTTGATACAACTAAGGAGATGATAAAGTATTTTATAGAAAAAGTTCATAAAGATTCTCCTAAGTTTTTTAAAATACCAAGACCAAGGGTTGTTATAGGGATACCTTCTGCTATAACTGAAGTTGAAAAAAAAGCCGTTATTGATGCTGCAATATCTGCAGGCGCTAGAAAGGTATATTTGATAGAAGAACCTATGGCGGCAGCAGTTGGAATAAACATTCCCGTAACAAAACCACTAGGCTCACTGATTGTAGACATAGGAGGGGGCACCTCAGATATTGCTGTAATATCATTAGGGGGCATAGTTGTTGATAAATCAATAAGAGTAGCAGGAGATGAGATGACAATAGATATAATGAATTATATTAGATCAAAGTACAATTTATTAATAGGAGAGAGAACGGCAGAGGAAATTAAGATAAAATTAGGAAACGCTTATCCTAGGAAGGATAATAAAAGTATGGAAATCAAAGGAAGAGATATATTATTGGGCCTTCCTAAGGTTATAAAGATATCAGAGGTTGAAGTTAGAGAAGCGATGTCTAATTCACTTAATATTATTATTGAAGCTATTTCTGAAGCTTTAGAAGAAACTCCCCCTGAACTTATTTCAGATATTACAAATAGTGGGATATATCTTACTGGAGGAGGTGCCCAAATTTCTGGAATTAATAAATTATTTCTAGAAAAATTAAAGATACCAATAATAGTTGCCGATGATCCTCTATCTAGTGTAGTATTAGGGGCTTCAAAAATTTTAGAAGATTTAAGTCTTCTTGAAAATATTTCTTATTCAGATTCTGAAGAATTCTTATAAATCTAGATTATGGTTAGTTTTAAAAGAAGTAAAAAACCATCCAATATATTAAAAAAAATATCTATATTGTTGGTGATAGGTATTATTATTGCTGTATTAAGTATTAAAGTTCCAATTTTTTCTAATATTACTAGCGGTATTTTTATACCTATTAAGTCTAGTATATTTTCCTTTTCTTCAAACATAGGAGGGTTTTTTAATAATATAAACAATATAAATAATATTGAATCTAGAAATACTACATTGGAAAGGAAATTATATAATTATAAATCTGAGTTAGCCAATCTAAATATTTATAAATCTGAAAATAAAATACTAAAAGAACAATTAAATAAAAAATATTTTAATACAAAATATACATATACATTGTCAAAAATACTTTATTATGGTCCCATAAATACATTGGGTTATGTATATGTAGGCAGTGGAAGTAATCAAGGTGTTAAGGTAGGAGATGGTGTTGTATATAAAGATTTTCTTTTAGGTAAAGTATTATATACATATAGTAACTATTCTAAAGTTATTCTTATATCAAATGTAAATTTATCTATTCCTGTAATAGTTAATAATGTTAATGCTATATTAACAGGAAGTCTTTCTAGTTCTTTAATTCTTCAAGATGTAACTCAGCTCGATAATGTTAAAGTTGGAGACAGCGTTGTAACTTCTGGAATAGATGGAACTTTTCCACAAAATCTAATAACTGGTTACGTAAGTTATGTTTCAAGTAATAAAAGTAGTACTTTTAAAACTATAAATGTTGATAATGCAATAAATATATATAATCTTCAATATGTATTTATAATAAATAATAAATAACATGAAAAAGGGTATTTATATACTAATTACAATAATAATACTATTTTTTATCATAGGATTAAATCAAATGATAATATATCCATTTTTATTTTTCAATATAGTATATATATATACATTGCTATATTTTATTTTATGCCAAAAGGATCAAAATTTTATTATATATTACATATTTTTTATTGGGATAGTTGTAGATATAGTTTTTATTAATCCATTAGGCATTACTTCAATTCTGTTATTATCTCCAATACTTATATTAGAATTAATCAAATTATTCAAAAAAGACCCTAATTTGAGCTTTATTTTTATATTTATTATATCTATTGTATATAACATTTTTCTGTGGGGATATCTGTATGATATTATAGCCTTAATAAAGAACTCTCAATACATTGATTTATTTTTGATTTTGGTTCTAGTTTCAAGTGTTTTAGACTCTATAGTTATATTCTTTTATAAACTGTATTCTAACAACAATAATAGGTTAAAAATTAATATTAATTAAGTATATTATGGATGATTTTGAATTAGATGACTTTAATAATTTACCTACTGATGAAGATAAGGATAAAGTAAATAAATCTTTATTATTAAAATTTTTGGGTTCTCTTATTTTTGTAATTATCTTGATTTTTATTTTTGGTGTTTTTTATATTTCAATTATTGAGCATAATAAATTCCAAAATTTAGCCTTTCAAAATAGAATTATAAAAAGTCCTATAGTTGCAAACAGAGGGGTAATATTAAGTAGGAATATGACCCAACTTTCTTTTAATATTCCAACATATCAACTTTATCTGAATATAAATAATTTAAATAATAGTCAGATAAAAAATTATATAAATAAAATATCTCCAATACTAAATATATCTATTAAAAAGATAACAAATATTGTTCATGCAGGTCAAAAAAGTCATGAGGTAGAAATACCTATATATAATGGATTGTCTAGCAAAGATGAAATATTAATTAGTTCAAATTCTTCATTAAATGCATTTGTAATAAAAGAAGTTCCTATGGTTAAATTTAAATATAACAATCTATTATCTCATATCATAGGATACACTGGCCCTGTTACTGAACAAGAACTATTATCTAACTCAAGTCTAACTCCTTACGATATAGTAGGAAGATATGGGATAGAGCAATCATTCAATAACTACCTTATGGGGCAGGATGGAATTCAATTGAAAGAGGTTAATACTTATGGTCAAATAGTTTCAAGTTATGGAGAAAAAAAACCTGTACCTGGAGATAATGTTCAATTAAATATTAGTAGTACAGTCCAACAAGAAATGCAGTCATTACTTATTCAAAGTATTAAAACTGATCCTAACCATGTTACAGGTGCTGTTGGTATTGTTGAGAATGTAAATACTGGTGGAATTTTGGCTATGGTTAGTTATCCTACTTTTAATAATAATGCATTTGAAGGTCCAGGGATAAGCAATGTAGCATATAATGCGTTATTAAATAATCCTATGGATCCACTTTTAAATAGGGCAATTTCTGAACAACAACCAGTGGGGTCTATAATGAAGACAATACTTCTTTCAGCTGCACTGCAAGATAATGTTATAACTCCTAATACAACATTTACTGTACCAGGGACATTTTTATATGATGGTACTTTATTTCAAAATTACGCAAAAATAAATTGGGGCACTGCTAATATTGCTAAATGCTTACAATTCTCAATAAATGTTTTTGCTTTTAAGGCATCAATAAAACTAGGGATTCAGAGGTTTGCAAAGTTTGAACAACTATTTGGTCTTGGTAATACTACTGGTATTCAATTACCAGGAGAATTATCTGGTATAATTGCTGATCCTAAAACTAAGTTGGTGATTACTGGACAACCATGGTATCCAGGTGATTTACTTAACTCAGCAATAGGTCAAGGTTATACAGAGGTTACTCCTATACAAGTTGTAAGCTGGATAAGTGCTATTGCTAATGGTGGTACACTATATAAGCCAAGAATTGTAAAATCTATATATAACCAACAAGGACAAGTTATAAAAAATTATGCTCCAAAGGTTGTAAGAAAGGGTTTTGTCTCTACTAATAATTTGAATGTGATAAAATATGGTATGGAACAAGCAGTACAGAATGGTATAGATATAGCTGCAAAGAGTGTTATAGCTGATAATGCAGGTAAGAGTGGTACGGCTCAGTTTGGGAATGAAACTATAAGTAATACTACAGATAGATATAGTCATTCTCATTCATGGATGGCGTCTTTTGCTCCATATAAGAACCCACAGATAGCTGTTGTTGTTTTTGAAGAAAATGGTGGATTAAGTACTTACGCAGCAGGGGTTGTAAAAAATTTCATGAATTGGTATTTTGGTGTATATTTAAAAAAATAAACAATGTCTAAAAAATTAATAATTGTTGAATCTCCAACAAAAGCAAAAACAATATCTAAATTCCTGTCAAAGGATTATTCTATAATCGCAACTAAAGGGCATGTAGAAGATCTTCCAAAAAGTAAGTTTGGGATAGATGTGGATGATAACTTCAAGCCTGATTATGTTATTCTTAAAGATAAAGCAAATTTATTAAAGGAGATAAAAAAAGAAGCAAAGATTGCAGATACTATATATATAGCAACAGATCCTGATCGAGAAGGGGAAGCTATAGGATGGCATGTCCTGAACTCTTTGGCATTAAAGAATCCTAATTTAGTTAAAAGGATTGCATTCCATGAAATAACACAAGGTGCGTTAGAAGATGCTATTAATCACCCTACAGTACTGAATATGAGTCTTGTAGATGCTCAGCAGGCACGAAGAGTTCTTGATAGGATTGTAGGATATAAATTATCACCACTATTATGGTCAAAAATAAGGTATGGACTTTCGGCAGGAAGAGTTCAGTCAGTAGCATTGAAAATTATTGTTGATAGAGAGGAAGAGAGAAACAACTTTATATCGCAGGAATACTGGAATGTAGTAGGAGTTTTTTTGATTAATGGTAAAGAATATATATTTGACCTTATAAAGATTAATAAGAATAATTTTGAAATCAAAAATAAGGAAGAATCAGATAAAATCAGTAAAGATATTAAGTCTTCTGTTGCAGAAATTGATTCTATACAAAAGACAGAAACAAAAAAATATCCCATTCCTCCATATACAACATCTACTCTTCAACAAGATGCCAATAGAAAATTAGGTTTTTCTTCGAAGAAAACTATGTCTGTAGCTCAAAAGTTATATGAAGGTGTGTCTTTAGGTGGTGATAATGTTGGGCTGATTACATATATGAGAACCGACTCCGTATCTATGGCTGAGGTAGCAGTAGACAGTATTAGAGGATATATTAATAAAAATTATGAGAAAACTTATCTTCCAGATAGAAAAAATATATATAAAACAAAAAGTAAGCTTGCCCAAGAAGCACATGAAGCTATAAGACCTGCCTATATAGATAAGACTCCAGAGTCAATACAAAAGTATGTAGATAAAGATTTTTACAGGTTATATAAGTTAATTTGGGAAAGAGCCTTGTCTAGCCAAATGACTCCTGCGTTGTATGAAAATAAGAAAGTATTAATTACCATGCAAGGTAAGGAGAATAATTATACTTTTGCTTTAAATATTTCAAATAATATTTTTAAAGGATATCAGGTTTTTAACAAAAAAGAAGAAAATAAAGATTCCAAAAACCCTAAATTTAATATAGATGATAAGAAAGATATAAAGAGTCTTGAAATGAAGAAAATTGATGCAGACCAGCATTTTACTGAACCTCTTCCAAGGTATAACGACGCTTCTTTAGTTAAAATATTAGAATCATGTGGGGTGGGGAGACCTTCTACATATTCATCTATTATATATACATTAATCTCCAGGGAATATGTTGAAAGGAAGGAAAAGTATTTCATACCAACAGATGTAGGCGTAGTTGTAAGCAATTTCTTGTCTAAATATTTTACAGATATAGTAGATACTAACTTTACTGCCGATATAGAGAATAAACTTGATGATATAGCAACTGGAAAATCAGAATGGACTAAAGTAGTATCAAATTTCTATATCCCTTTTAACAAAAAAATAGAAAGTAGCCAAGATGGTATAGAAAAGAAGGATATTACAAACCTTGGAGAATCAACAGAAGTTTGTCCAGAATGTGGATCACCAATGTATATTAAATTAGGTAAATACGGTAAATTTTTAAGTTGTAGTAGATTTCCAGAATGCAAAGGTATGAGATCTATTGAAGCTGATAAAGAAGAAAAATTGGTTGGGGAAAATTGCCCTCAGTGTGGATCAGAATTAGTTATGAAGAAAGGTAGATTCGGGAATTTTATAGCATGTAGTAATTATCCTACTTGTAAATATACTAAATCTTTAAATGAGAATAAGAAAAAAGTGCTTGATATTAAATGCCTAGATTGTAAAACTGGAAATATAGTAGAACTTAAAAATAGAAGAGGTAAGACATTTTATGGCTGCTCAAACTATCCTAAGTGTAAATTCATAGCGAATAAGCTTGAAGATATAGAGGGCAAGTAAAACCTATATTTTTAGTGGAGGTTGTTATATGAAAATGAAGAAAAATAATATACCAAAATTTAAATCTATAAAAGAAGAAGCGAAATAATGGGATACTCATAGTTTATCAGATCAGATGATTTTGATCTTGATGTGGAGTTTGGGAAATCCTTTGATCAGACTCTAATTTTAAGGTTCAATCTGGTGTAAAAGATAGAATAGAAAAGATTGAGAAAAGTAATGGTTTTAATGCATCAACTTTAGCTCGTGTGTGGATTATTGAAAAGATCAAAGAGTCCAAATAATTAATATTTATAGTCGCGAAATTGTTTAATGTATAAAAAATTGACTATATAATCATCTATGTTATAATATTCACTATTAAATTAAGCATACTCAAATTTAAATTCCTTCCCTTACTATAATAAGGGCAGATGTTGGGTAGAAGTATAAAGGAGTTATTATGAAACAATTAACAATAAAAGAATTAATGTCCTCTGGAGTACATTTTGGTCATCAAGTAAAAAGATGGAACCCTAAAATGGCACCATATATTTATACAGTCTCAAATGGTTCTCATATTATTGATCTTGATAAAACATTGATAATGCTTGATGAAGCTGTTGATTTTTTGAAGAAAAAGAAAGAGACTGGAAAAATTTTATTTGTTGGTACTAAAGAACAAATTCAAGACATAGTTGCTGAAAAAGCTCAAATATCTGGAGATTATTATATTAATAAGAGGTGGCCAGGAGGGTTACTTACTAATTTTAAAACTGTAAGTTTGAGTCTTAAAAAAATGGATGAGTATGAAAAGATTCTTGCAGAAGGAGATACAGATAGAACTAAATTGGAGTTGATGTTAATAGCAAAAGAGAAAGCAAAATTAGATTTGTTATATCAAGGTATAAGAGGTTTTAACGGTAAACCGGCAGCGCTATTTGTTATAGATGTAAAACATGAAATAGTTGCTATGAAAGAAGCTTTGAAATTAGGTATCCCTGTTGTTGCACTAGTTGATACTAATGCTGACCCTACTATAGTCGATTATCCTATTCCTGGAAATGATGATGCTATAAAATCAGTAAATATGATCTTAGATTACGTTGTAGAGAATATAAAATAATAAATATGAAGATTGACTTAGAGAGTATAAAACAATTAAGAAATAATACTGGGGCTGGTATGGTTGATTGTAAGAAAGCCTTAGAAGAATCTGGTGGAGATATAGAGAAAGCTGTGGATTTACTTAGGAAGAAAGGTATTTTGAAAGCTGGATCTAAGAGTGATAGGACAACCCACGAAGGATTAATTGAGTCATATATACATCAGAATGGAAGGTTAGGTGCTTTGGTTGAGATTAATTGTGAGACAGATTTTGTTGCAAGAACTGAAGTTTTCAAAGATCTTGCACATACTATTGCAGTTCAAATAGCAAGTATGAATCCATTATATATATCCAGAGAAGATGTTCCTCAAAATGTAAAAGAAAAAGAGATTGAGATTATAAAGTTAGATAAAGACTTTAAATCAAAACCTGAAAATGTAAGGGATACTATTATAGAAGGAAGATTAGCTAAGTATTATGTACAAGTTTGTTTACTTGATCAGCCTTGTTATAAAGATGATAAGGTAAAAATAGTTGATCTTATCAATAATGCTATATCAAAAACAGGTGAAAATATTAAAGTTAAAAGATTCACTAGATTAGAGATAGGAGAGGCAGATGGATATTAATGAGATAAGATCAAAGATGAATAAAAGCATTGACTTTTTGATCTCAGAGTTAAAAAAATTACGAACAAGTAAGGCTAGCGCATCTTTAGTTGAAGACATAAAGGTAAATGTATATGAATCTCATATGCCTATTTCTCAACTTGCAACAATTATAATACCAGAGCCTAATGTAATTTTAATCCAACCATGGGATAAGAATAATATATCTGTTATTAAAGAATCTATTTTAAATGCTAATATTGGTATTACCCCAATAGAGAGTGATAATAGTGTACGATTAGTTTTACCTCCATTATCTGAAGAAAGGAGAAAGGACTTTGTTAAAATATTAAATAATAAAGTTGAATCATCAAAGGTTTCCTTAAGGAACATCAGGAAGGAATATATTGATGACTTAAAAAAAGATAAGGAAGAGAATAATATAAGCGAAGATGAGTATAATAGGGATGTGGATCATGTAGATAGTTTAATAAAAGAGATGAATCTTGAGGTTGATAGAATATTTGAAGAAAAAAAGAAAGATTTACTAGAGATTTGATTTTATGGTTACAGGTATAATTACTTTTTTCATATTTATAATACTTTTAAGTGTCCTAGTCATTATACATGAATGGGGTCATATGTTTATTGCCAGGAAAAGAGGTGTGGTAGTTAAGACGTTTGCAGTTGGTTTTGGTAAAAAAATATATTCTATAAAAAAGAATGGTATAGAATATAAAATAAACCTTCTACCTTTTGGAGGATATGTCAGTTTATTAGGGGATGATGATTTTAATAGCACGGAAGAAGGATCTTTACCACAAGCATCAGCATTGTCTAAATTTTTGATTACTATTGCTGGAGCATTTATGAATTTTCTACTTGCTCTAGTTTTTCTTTTCATATTTCTCGTTGTTGTCAATTTTAAGTTTTATTACTCTAATATTATTCCTAATTTTAATTTTGCCTTTGGAACCAATGTTAATAATGTAATATTTTCTGCAGTACCTAAAGATACTACATCTTCAGCGTTGAAAGATAAATTAACTAATAATTATATATTACTTTCTATAGATGGTAAAAAAATAAATAATGCAATACAAGTTGAAAAAATAGTTAATCAAAATAAGGGAAAATCATTGACATTTAAATATCAAGTTGTAAAATCCTTAAACTTGTTTGGTGTACAGTTAGGTGGTACTAAAGAAAAAACTTTTGTAGATAGAAAGGCATACCCTAAATTTTCAGGTCCTATAGGAATATCTCTTCTTCAAATATCTCATATAGAGTTTCCAACTACTATGTCTAAAATTTCCTCAATTGTAACATTTCCATATGATTTGATGCAGCTAACTTTTACTGGATTAGGATATCTCATACACCAAGCAGTAATACATAATAATAGTTCAATAATAACAACACAAGTTGCAGGACCTGTGGGTATTTATATGTATACAAATATTTTGTTCCAAAGCGATGGGGTAGCAGGATTACTATTTATATTCGGGATTATTTCTCTTTCACTGTCAATCATGAATTTATTGCCAATACCTCCGCTTGATGGTTTTTATGTTTTATTAGCAATATTGGAAGGTATTTTTAAATTTAAACCAAATGCCAAATTTCTATATTATGTATCTATTATAGGTATAACATTTTTTATTATCCTTATGGTATTGGTTACATTAAATGATTTGGTTAATTTTAAAATCATTTAAAGACAGTAATTCTGTTATAAAATAATTTTTGTCTGAGATTTTATTTTGTGGTATACTCAACAGTGTGGTTGTTTTGGTACTGAATATTTATTATGCAGGATGATTGTATTTTCTGTAAAATTGTAAATAAAAAAGTTGATGCAGAAATACTATATGAAGACAAAGATTATATAGTGTTTTCAGATATTAATCCTTCAGCTGAAATTCATAAATTAATAGTTCCAAAAAAACATATAAAAAATTTAAAAGATGTACATGCAGATTTGTGGGGGGAATCTTCTTTTGTTATACAAAAAATTGTTAAGGATTTAATGTTAGATAATTTTAAAATAGTAGTTAACAATGGTGACAAACTACAGATGGTTAAACATTTACATATACATCTTGTAAGTGGGAAAAACATAAATGATAAAGTAAATTAGGAGGTGAATTTTTATGGCAATAATAGTAAGAGATAATGAGGTTTTTGAATCCGCATGGAAGAGATTTATGCGCGAAATTATAAGTAATGGGGTTATAGAAGAGGTCAAAGATAGGTCTTATTACAAAAAACCATCAGTTGAAAAATCTGCTTTGAGAAGAGAATTTAAAAAAAGAAAAACAAGACACCATAGAGCCATGAGAAAGGTTAGAAGTAAGTATGGGAAGGGTTTTTCTATGTAAATATATTTAGGTACTATGTATCAAAAATTGCAAGATGATATGAAAATTTATATGAAGAGCAGAGACAGTTTTAGACTGTCTGTTCTTCGTCTATTGCTCTCAGACATTAAAAATGAAATTATAGCAACACATGTAGATATGCCTTCTGATGACCTTGTATTTAAAGTGATAACCAAAAATATAAAGCAGAGAGAAGAAAGTATTAATATATATAGAGATATTAATAATATAGATTTAGCAGATAGCGAAGAGAAAGAACTTATTTTTCTCAGAGAATTTATGCCTCAACAATTATCAGATCAAGAGTTAGAAGATATAGTGAAGTTAGAAATTGGGAAGATTGATGATTTTAAAATGCAGGATATAGGTCGAGTTATTGGTAAGATTTCTAAAGATTATCCAAATAGGGTTGATGGAAAGAGAATAAGTGATTCTGTTAGAAAATTCTTATGAATGATAATGTAGACATAAACCATTTTAAAACATTATATAAATACATAACAGAAAATTTAAATTTGGAGAAAAAAGAATTCACTCTAGAATTCATTTCTATACCAAAGATAAAGAAGCTTAATAAAAAATACAGAGGAATAGATACTAAGACAGATGTTATATCATTGGAATATCACAATCCTGTATTTTTGGGAGAGATATATATTTCCCCTGATGTAGTTTTAGAAAACTCAAAAATATATAAATGTGAATTTGGGGAGGAAATGGATAGGACTTTTATTCATGGTATACTTCATCTTGTTGGTTATAATCATAAGGGTAGTTTAAATAAAAAGGATTTAGATCCAAATGAAGAAATGTTTATAATACAAGAAAAGATACTAGCTGAATTTAGGAAATCTAAATAGTATGAAATATTTAATAGTAGGGTTGGGAAACCCAGGCAAGGAATATATAAATAATAGGCATAACGTTGGGTTTATGTTCTTAGACTATATGTTTAACTCTATTGATCTAAAATCTAATTGGGAATATTCAAAAAAATTTAATGGTGAATATATAAAGTATAAAAATAATATTTATCTAAAGCCTTTTACATTTATGAATGAGTCAGGTAAAAGTATTGCTAGCACAATATCTTTTTATAACCTTGATCATTCTTCATTAATTACTATCTATGATGATCTAGATGTACAATTTGGTAAATATAAAATTACAAGAAAAACTCCAAAAGGACATAATGGGATACTATCTATTATAGATGAAATTAAACAAGAAGGATTTTTAAATATAAGGGTAGGTATTGACAATAGGAGTGAACACAATGAAATTATAGATGGTAATGCAGGAAAAGAATATGTGTTGTCAAATTTTTCTACAGAAGAATTAAATGTCTTGAAAAATACAGTTTTTACTGAAATATTAAAAGAATTACAAATAATAATTGATGCTAGATAATGAGAATTTAGATATTATACAATCCATTTTTAAAAGTGATCCCAATTTTACAAAACTCCTAAGTAGTATTAAGAACACTAGAAGGTCTCCATCTGGATGGCCTCCATCTAGATGGCCTGTTATAAATGTAAGTGGGATAGAACCCAATATTATTGATATTTTTGTTAAACTTGTTGATTCATGTATCCCTGGAATATCTTTCATGTATACATCCAAAAATTATAGGGCTAGTAGTTTCTCGTGTTTTAAAATAGACTTTGATTTAAAATATCACGATGTTATAGGGATACTTAATTCTTTAAATGATTTTGAAAGAGTTTCAATAATAGATAATGAAAGACAATATACAATTTCAGGTGATCGAATAGATATATATTTGTCTGGAGAATCTATTTTTAGAATAAGTTTTTTTGCTGATGAGATAGATGAGATATCACTACGAGATTATTTAACATTTAGGGTATTATACAAAGTAGATAAAATATACATACCAAAAAATAAAGAGATATATATATCTAGTTATGGGAGTACACTTTCAGATCGTGTAATTCATTTTAATAATTATAGTGATATCGGTAGTAAAATGACAAGTATCATATTTGACTATGTTACTATTCCTAAAGTTTCTATATCTAGTTCTAATTTTAGAATTCTTATTCCAAGTGATATTAAAAATTTTATTATAAACTCTAAAAACTCAGTACCTGATTTTATGGAAAATGAGAAGATAGTTCTTACTGATATAGATTTTCCTTCTGGATTTATGTCTGAAAAAGGTGAATTCGCTGTATTGACGGATAGAGAACTTTATGGAGAATTCAATTTAAATCTATATAGAGTGAAAAAGAGTAAAAGAATAGTTACTGATTTTTTGGATGGCAAAATATATGAAGGTGATTATATAGTACATATAAATCATGGAATAGGAATATATAGAGGTACCACTATAAGAAAAACTGATAATGGTAATAAAGAATATATAAAAATTGAATATGCACAAGGAGATAAACTTTTTATCCCCCTTGAAATATCAGAAAGGATTACAAAGTATATTTCTGACAATGAGAAACCACCTAACCTTACAAGATTAGGAACATTAGAGTGGAAACATTTAAGAGAGAGAGTAGAGAAAGATATTGAAAAAATAGCCATGGATATTGTTATGACTCATGCTCAAAGAATGCTTGCTAAAAAAGTAATTCCAGATATTTCTAAAACTAATAATTGGGAGTCTGAATTTGAGGCTCAATTTGAATATATGGAAACAAAAGATCAATTATCTGCAATCATGGATGTACGTGATGATATATATTCAGATAAAGTTATGGATAGGTTGATTGTAGGAGATGTTGGTTTTGGTAAGACAGAAATAGCCGCACGTGCAAGTTTTATTGTCACATTTAATGGTAAACAAGTAATTATTCTTGTACCTACTACTATATTGGCTGATCAGCACTATAATGTTTTTTTAAATAGGTTTAAAAAATTTCCTATTAATATAAAGAAAATAACAAGACATACAAGTTCAGTGGATTTAAAAAATATTTATAAGGGAGTCTTAAATGGGAGCGTAGATATACTTATTGGGACTCATAAAGTCTTTTCAAGTAAGATAAAATTTAAAGATTTAGGGTTAATTATTGTCGATGAAGAACAAAGGTTTGGTGTTAAACAAAAGGAAAAATTGAAACAGATAAAAAGTGATGTTGACTATCTTGCAATGAGTGCTACTCCTATTCCTCGTACTTTATACTCTGCATTTTCAGGTATCAGAGATATTAGTATTATAGCCACTGCACCCTTAGGTAGAAAAGCTATAACAACTAGTATTATAGATTTTAATATTTTAAAGTTTAAAGGAATAATTGAGGATGAAATAAAAAGGTCAGGGCAAGTATTTTTCCTCCATAATAATATTGCAACATTAAACAATATGAAATTTTTACTCCAAGGTGTTTTGCCTAGTGTAAAAATGGAAATAGGTTACGGAGGGATGAAAGGGCTTAGTGATGTAATAAAAAATTTTAAATCTAAAAAATTTGACATTTTTGTTTCAACATCAATTATTGAAAATGGTATTGATTTTCCTAATGTAAACACTATTATTATAAATCAATCTTTTAAATTTGGGCTATCTCAATTATATCAATTTAGAGGAAGAGTAGGCAGGAGTGATATACCAGCTTTTTGTTATCTTGTGTGCCCAAAATCAACATTTAAAAATAATAAAAAAATAGCCATGAGATTAAATGCACTTGTAAAAAATCAACATGTAGGGAGTGGTTTTAATATTTCAGTCAAAGATCTTGAAATAAGAGGTGCAGGGAATCTATTAGGTGTAAAACAACACGGGAATATTAATAAGATAGGTTTTGATTTATATTCTCAACTTGTTCAAAAGTCTGTTGAAGAATTACAAAATAAAAAATAAAGGTATTACTTTCTGAGTGATAATATATTAATATAATTAATAGCCCTCTAATTTATTTTGTTGTATAATATTTGTATGAATAGAGCAAAAAGGATACTTACTGGTGATAGACCAACTGGAAATCTTCATATAGGTCATTATGTTGGATCTTTAAAATCAAGGTTGGAATTTCAGAATGAATATGATACTTTTATACTCATTGCAGATGTACAGGCATTGACAGATAATTTTAATACACCTTTAAAAGTAAAAGATAATATATTGGAGCTTTTGAAGGATTATTTAGCAGTTGGACTTGATCCTAATAAAGTAACATTTATACTACAGTCTCAGATTCCACAGATTGCAGAATTAACTATATTTTTTTCTAATCTTGTTAGTGTAGCTAGGTTAATGAGAAATCCTACAATTAAAAATGAACTAAGTGATAAAAAAGATCTTTTTAAAAATTCTATTCCATATGGATTTTTGGGTTACCCAATTAGTCAAGCTGCAGATATTTCTATCTTTGATGCAGACTTGGTCCCTGTAGGTGATGATCAAGCTCCTCATGTTGAACAAACAATTGAGATAGTGAAAAAATTTAATAGTATTTATGGTGACACTCTGAAAGTTCCTGTTTTAAAATTAGGTAATATCCCAAGACTCGTAGGTACAGATGGAAAATCTAAAATGTCTAAAAGTATTAATAATACAATTAATTTTTCTGATTCAACTGGGTCAATAAAAAGTAAGATAATGAAGATGTATACTGATCCTTTAAGGATACATGCCAGTGACAAAGGACATATTAAGGGTAATCCGTTATTTATATATCATAATGCATTTAACATTAACAAAGAAGAAATCAAAGATTTAGAAACTAGGTATGAAAAAGGTCAAGTCGGAGATATTGAGGTTAAGGAAAAACTATTTAAAGCTGTTGATAATTTTATTAGTCCTATTAGAGAAAAAAGATTAGAATTGAATAATAAAGAAGATTATTTGTATGATATTTTAAAAACTGGGACTTTAAAGGCTAGAGAAGAAGCTCAAAATACAATTTTAAGGGTTAGAGAATCTATGAAATTATTTAATTTTTAAAGTTTAAATTTTTAATATTATGAAAATTGATTTAAAACCGCTAAAAGGATTTAGAGATTTTTATCCAGAAGATTATCTTATAAGAGAAAAAATACTAAATGTGATGCATGAGGTATCAAGAAGTTTTGGATATTTACCATATGACGGACCAACCTTGGAAAAATCATCTATATATGAAGTTAAATCAGGAGATAATATTGCAAGAGATGAATCATATACATTCCTTGATAGAGGAGAAAGAAAGGTATCTCTAAGACCGGAAATGACCCCAACTTTAGCTCGTATGATGGCTACAAAATCTTCAGATTTCAAAAAACCTATTAGATTATATTCAATACCCTCTATATTTAGAAATGAAAATCCCCAAAAAGGTAGATCTCGAGAATCTATGCAATATAATGCAGATATATTAGGAGAACCTTCTCTTGTGGCAGAAATAGAAATCATGGATATTTTTATAACAATACTTGAGAAATTGGGGTTTGAAAGAGGAGATTTTGAAATTAGGGTTAATAATCGTGGTTTTATGGAAAATGTATTATCTTCTGAAACTCATGACAGTAAAGCTCTTTTTGCCTTGATAGATAGATATTTAAAATTACCTGAAAATGAATTTATAGAAGAGCTTAATAGTTTGTTAATAGATAAGAAGAATTTAGTTAAAGTTCTTGAATTTTTAAAAAATAAAGATTATAGCAATGATGAAGTCATGGTTTCTTTATTTAATTTAGCAAGGGATTTAGGAGTAAGTGATATATTGCGCTATGACCCTACTATGGTTAGAGGATTTGATTACTATACAGGTATTGTTTTTGAAATATGGGATAGAAAACTCCAATTCAAGAGAGCTATTGCAGGAGGTGGTAGATATGAGAACTTAGTGTCTCTTTTTGGGGGCGAAAAATTAGAAGGTGTTGGGGCTGCATTTTCTGATGTAGTAATACTAGGATTACTTGATTTATTTAATAAAAAAATTAAAGTGGAGATAGGAGTTGATTATTTCATATCTACCTTTAAGGGTGTTCCTATATCAATATATAAAGAAATTGCAGATATTTTAAGGAATAGAGGAAAAAGTGTTATTATAAATACTGCAAGTTCATGGTCTCTAACAAAGCAGTTAAGCTTTGCATCAAGTATAAAGGTATCCAAAGTTCTAATAATTGGTGATAAAGAAAGAGATAATAAGAGCATTGTGATAAAGGATTTGAATAAAAATTCTCAAGAAGAGCAACAACTAGATATTTTTTTAAAATAATGGGAAGAGAGATACTATATCAAAAATATAGGCCTAAGAGATTTAAAGATATAATAGGTCAAGACCATATAGTGAAAGTACTTCAAAGTGAAGTTTTGAAGAATAATATAGCTAATGGATATTTATTTTTTGGTCCACGTGGACTAGGAAAGACTTCTATTGCAAGAATATTTGCAAATGCTATAAATTGTAGTAATCCTCAAAACGGAGAAATCTGCGGAGAGTGTAGTGAGTGTATGGCTATACAAGAGGGATCATTTATAGATCTTATAGAGATTGATGCAGCTTCAAATAGGGGAATTGATGATATAAGGGATATAAGAAACAGGACTTACTTTACCCCAGTGATGGGTAAATTTAAAGTTTACATTATTGATGAAGTCCATATGCTTACTCCTGAAGCTTTTAATGGACTACTAAAAATATTAGAAGAACCTCCTTCTAGTGTGGTATTTATTTTAGCAACTACAGAAGTTCATAAAGTTCCTAAAACTATAGTCTCTAGGTGCCAAAGATTTGACTTCAATCCTGCAAGTAGGGAAGATATTTTAAAACAGATAAACTATATAATAAATGAAGAAAATTTCAGGATAAAAGACGAGATTAGAGATTTAATAGTTGCAAAGTCAGAGGGTAGCTTCAGAGATTCTCTAACCAATATACAGAAAATTATCAATGTTAGAGATGATATGTCGTATGAAGAAGCACTTACAATATTAGGTGTATCTGGAGAAAGAGAAATATTTGATCTATGGAATAATATATTTGAGGGCAATATAGACTCAGAGATAGATAGGATAGAAAAAAGTTCTATGAATATAGCTACTTTTATAAAAGATTCATTAGATATTTTTAGAAAAGTTTTGATTTATAAAATTACCAAAGAAGATGTTAATAATATATCAGAATTAAATGTTTCTGATTATTCAACTTCAGATATAGTAAATATTATAAATATATTGATAAAAGCTTTAGATAATCTCCGTATTTCTTCTCTACCTATATTATCTCTAGAAATTGCTCTTGTCAAGGTTATTAATTCGTTAAATATAAATAGTCCCGCTGATAATCTAAATAATGTGAAGACAGAACCTATTAAAAAACCTGTAGAAAAAGTCTTTATACCTAAAAAAGATAAAATTAAAAATAATCATATAGATGATTTACCTAGTCTGGATGAAGATTTAGATGAAACAATAAGGTCTAGGTGGATAGATGTGATAGAAGGAACTAAACCTTTCAATCATCATATGAGTGGGTTTCTATCAAGATCTTCTTTTGAAATTAATAAAAATAATTTTATAATTATCGTGCCATTTCAGTTTTATAAAGACATGTTAATGGTTGAGAAAAGTAAGGAACATATGGTAAATATTTTGAAAAATATGTTTAATACAAATTTTAAAATTAATGTTAAGGTTCAAAAAGATGTTGTACCGATATTGTCACCATTAAGTGAGTCATCAGCTGATAATACAGAGGAATCTGGAATATCAGAAAATGATCTTAAAGATGTTTTTGATGTAGCAGACTGAAATGTTGTTAATAAAAGCCTTTATATTTAGCTTTTAGTATTTTTAATATATGTTAATATATGTTAATATTATAAACATTATACTTAATTTATTGGAGAAATAATTATGGCGAATCCTTTTTCACAAGCAAGAGATTTAATGAAACTACAGGGAGAGGTTAAGAAGATGCAGAAAGATATGGAAGGTAAAAAATTCATGGGTGAGTCTAAGAAAGCTTTTGTTAAAATCTACCTGAATGGTACTGGAGAGATTATAGATATAGTTATAGATGACATACTTATGGATATGGAGAGGAAAGTAGACCTTGTATCCCATATAAAAGATGCTTATAAGGACGCACAAAAGAAGATGTCTAAAGATATGGCGAAGGATATGGATCTCTCAAAACTAAAGAATTTTATGGGTGTTTGAATTATGGATCAAGATCCAATTTTATCATTACAAAAAGAATTTGAAAGAATGCCTAGTATAGGAGCAAAATCAGCTTTGAGAATGGCGTATTTCTATATATATAATAAAAAAAATATTCCTTTTCTAGAGAAAGCTTTAAAAGATATTTATCTTAATATTGAAAATTGCAATATTTGTCACATGATTACACATAAAGATCAGAATCCTTGCTCTTATTGCTCTGATTCAAATCGTAATAAATATCAAATATGTGTTGTAGAAAATACTACAGATTTATTATCTATAGAGAAATCTAATTCATATAAAGGTTTATATCATGTTCTTGGAGGAGTAATATCTCCTTTAAGTAATATTAGAGAAGAAGATTTATATATTAAAGATCTTTTGATTAGGGTAAAATCTATTAATAGTAAAGATAGCATAGAAATAATACTAGCAACAAATTTTACTGTTGAGGGGGATGCTACAGCTACATATATAAAGAATCTATTAAAGGATATTCCTAATGTGAAATTTACTAGATTAGCATCAGGGTTGCCAGCAGGTTCTGATTTAGAATATGTTGATTCATATACAATAGGTAGAGCTATTGATAAAAGAAGTGATTATGGTAGTTAAGCTCAAAGATACACAAACTGGACTTAGTGAATTAAATCCTATAAAAGATAACATACTAAAAATATATACTTGTGGGCCTACAGTATATAATTATATTTCTATTGGGAATTTAAGAACATATATTGCATCTGATATTCTAAAAAAAGGTTTGTCATACATTGGGTATGATATAGAAGATGTTATGAATATTACAGATGTAGGACACCTTGTTACAGACTCTGATACTGGTGAAGATAAGCTTGATAAAAAAGCTAGATCAGAAGGTAAGAGTGCTTATGAAATAGCAGATTTTTATACAAAATATTTCTACTTTTCAATAGAAAAAGTAAATATTAAATTACCAAAAATAATATCTAAAGCAACTGATAATATAGATAAACAGATAGAAATAATCCAAATACTTGATAAAAAAGGTTTGGTATATAAGACGAATACTGGTGTTTATTTTGATATATCAAAAATAATGGATTATGAAGACCTATTAGGGCAAGATATAAAAAAACAGAAAATCGCCTCTAGGGAAGATGTAAAAATAGATATGACAAAAAAGAATCAAGCGGATTTTAGATTATGGCAAACTGAGTATCCAAATCATGAAATGCAATGGGATAGCCCATGGGGAAGGGGATTTCCTGGTTGGCATATTGAATGTGCGGCTATTGTGAATAAATTCCTTGGTAACTATATTGATATACATACTGGAGGGAATGACCTTATTTTCCCACATCATTTTAATGAGAAACTTATATCTGAATCTGCATTTGATACAAAATTTGTAAATTTTTGGGTTCACTCTGGATTGCTCATTATTGAAGGTGAGAAGATGTCAAAAAGTTTAGAGAATGTATACACGATAGATGATATAGAGAATAAAGATTTTGATCCTTTATCACTAAGATATCTATATCTTACTTCTCATTATTCTACAAAATTGAATTTTACATTTTCATCACTGCAATCAGCTCAAAATGCTTTATTTAGAATATATAATTTTATTAAACTAAATAGATCTTTGTTTGATAAAGATAAAAAAATAGATCTAAGATATAAAAATAAATTTGAAGAAAAAATTGCAAATAATATTGATTCTCCTGGTATGATTGATGTGTTGTGGCAGGTTATAAAAGATAGAGATTTAGATACTTCTTTAAAAATTGCTACTATCCTTGATTTTGATAGGGTATTATCTTTGAATCTATATAAATATCTTTTAGATGAAGAAATTCCTGAAGATATAAATAATATGATATTAGAGAGGAAAAAATACAGAGATAATAAGGATTGGGGAGAGGCAGATAATATACGTTTAAAAATTGAAGAGAATGGTTATATTGTTATAGATTTAAAAGATAATACTTTTGTAATTAAAAAATAGATGTTAGGTATTCATAAAAATATTTCAAAAGATGCATTTCATATATCAGATATACTTTTTAAAAATGGATACCAATCTTATCTTGTAGGTGGATCTATAAGAGATATTTTGATGAATAGAAATGATTTACATGATTATGATATAGCTACTGATGCGACTCCAGATGATTTAAAAAAAATTTTTAAAAATGCTATAGCTTTTGGGGAAAAATTTGGAACAATACTTGTAATCTATAATGGTTTTAATTTTGAAATTACTACTTTTAGAACTGAATCTGATTATAAAGATCAAAGGCATCCAGAAAAAGTTACCTTTATAAAAGATATAAAGGAAGATTTAAAAAGGCGTGATTTTACAATGAATGCAATTGCTTTTGATATGAGATCAAACACTCTAATTGATATTTTTAATGGACAACAAGATATAAAAAATAAAATTATCAAGTGTGTTGGAGATCCAGACTTAAGATTTAATGAGGACCCATTACGTCTTATTAGGGCTGTAAGATTTTATGTACAACTTGATTTTGATATTGATAAATCTACATATGAATCAATCAAAAAGAATGCTTCTGATATTGGCAGTGTATCCAAAGAAAGGATTCGTGATGAATTTATGAGGATGATTTCTTTTGATAAACCAAGTAGGGGTATAGAGCTACTTAAAGATATAGGCTTACTAGATTATATATTCCCTGAAATTAATCTATGTTTAGGAGTGGAACAGAATAAATTTCATTCTTTAGATGTATATCATCACCTTTTACTATCAATGGATATGGCTGATAAAAGAATTAGGTTGGCTGCATTGCTACATGATATAGGAAAGCCTCAAACAAAAGAGGGTGAACATTTTTTTGGTCATGAAAGAGTTGGTGCAGAAATGGCTGAAAAAATGTTAAGAAGAATGAAATTTCCTAAAAAAGATATATCTCTTGTATCTAAGCTTATATATTTACACCTTTTTAATTATGAGGAGAAGTGGACTGATTCTGCAATAAGAAGGTTTTTAAGAAGAGTTGAGAATGATGAAACTTTAGAACTTCTATTTTTACTTAGAGAAGCTGATGAACATGGTAATCCAATATCTAAATATGACTTTGCAAATTTAGATGAGTTAAAAAATAGAATATCTAAGATTAGAGATAAAGATGGATACTTGTCATTAAAGGATTTAAAATTAAATGGTGATGATTTGATAAAAATAGGTTATAGTAGTGGTATGGATATAGGAAAAGAACTACAGGGTTTGCTTATAAAAGTAATTGAAGATCCCGATATAAACAATAAGCAAGAACTTTTAAAAATGGCAAAGAATGATTTAATTAAATTTAAAAATTATGCTTAAAATCCAGCCATTTTATAATTTTGAAGATAATAATTTATCATGTATATATATAAAATCTGATAAGTACAGTATTCTTGTAAATTGTGGTGTTCTACAGTTAAATATGCCATTTGAAAGGTTTCCCTTTGATCCTAAATTAATAGATTTTTTATTTCTACAAAGTTCAGATATAAAGGAGTGTGGTCTAATTCCTAACCTTGTAAAGGAAGGGTTTGAGGGAGATATATACTCGACGAAAGAAAGTTTTGAATTGTATGATGGTATAATTAAAAATGCCGCTTTAATAGAAAAAGAGGGATTCCAACAAGGCAAGTATTCTGTTTTATATGATAATGTATCAATAAACAAATCATTGTCAATGTTTAAATTTTTAGATAAAAAATCAGAAGTAATCTATGATGATTTGAGTATACAAATATTTTTTTCTGGTTATATGCCAGGTTCTTTTTCTATTAAATTAAAAATTGAAGGTAAAAGTTTAACTATATTAAGTAATTTAGGTTCTAATAATTACCATATATATAAAAAGGATAGTATAAAAATTAAAGAAAGTGATATTGTTATTGTTGAAGGGTATAATTTTGATTATGAGTATAATTATAAAAATGATGTAATAAATTTTAATAATATTGTGGAGAGATCAATATTGTCTGGGGGTAATATATTGTTTCCTGTTTTTTCTCCCACAGCTATTTTTAATATACTTTCTCATTTAGATAAATTATTTAAGGGTAAAAGTATAGAGAGGGTTCCCATATTTATTGATGGTTTATTTTTTGATAAATTTGTTAAATTCTTAGATACTTATAAATATAAGTATAATCTACCTGTTGATAATATTAATTATATAGAAGACAAATCAAAATCTATTAGGTTAGTACAAAAATCTTTAGCTAAAATAGATAAAAGAAAAACTATCCAGTCACAAGTAATAATATCTTCAGGGGAACGCATGATTAATTATTTAAAAAAGAATTCAGTATTTAAAAAAACAGCTATAATTCTTACAGAAAAAAGTACTGAAGATTCTTTTGAGTTTGAAATTAGTAAAAACAGTAGTATGCATTATAAGGGTAAACTATATAAGGTAAGAGCGGATATTCTTCAGTGTTTAAGTTTTTCTGGATATACTTCTTATGATGATATAATATCACTATTGAAAGAAAAAAATGTAGTAAGTAGGATTATTGAAATAGGTAGGTCAAATTACTTATTAGAACATTTGAATCATCCAAATAATGTAGTAGAGAAACTTTTATCTGGTGAAATATATATTTTAAAATAAAAATTTATGTCTTTAAGAATAGGAATAGTAGGTCTTCCAAATGTAGGTAAATCAACATTATTTAATGCTTTGACAGAAAATTCAGTACCTGCAGAAAACTTTCCGTTTTGTACTATTGATCCCAACATAGGTGTTATCAATGTATATGATGATAGGTTATATAAAATAAATGAAATAACAAAATCTAATAAAATAGTTAATGCTACAGCTACTTTTGTTGATATAGCTGGAATAGTAAAAGGAGCACATAGAGGTGAAGGTTTAGGTAACCAGTTTTTGTCACATATTGGGGAAGTAGACCTTATACTTGAGGTAGTTAGGGATTTTAAAAATGATAAAATTGTACATGTAGAGAATGGTATTAATCCTTTAAGAGATATAGAAATAATAAGGTATGAATTTTTATGTAAAGATATTGAGAAAGCCCAGTCACTTAAATCTAGGTTTGAGAAAGCAGAAAAAAAAGATCCTTTGAATAATAAATATGTTCAGCTTATTGATATTATTATGGATAATCTTGATAAAGGTATTATGCTGATAGATATGGGCCTTAGAGAGGATCAGGGGGAATTAATAAAGGAATTTAACTTTCTTACAAACAAACCTTTTTTGATGTTGTATAACATTGAAGAGTATAAAGCATATTATGAAGGTAATAATATTTATCTTAATATACTTTTTGAATATGAGTTATCTAAAATGGATAGATCAGACAAAAATGCATTTTTATCTGACCTTGGAATTTCATTATCGGGGATTGATTTGTTATCTAATATTTCATTTGAAAAACTTGGGTTACAAACATTCTTTACTGAGGGGGAAAAGGAAGTTAGAGCTTGGAGTATAACAAAAGGCACAAATGCCATGAATGCTGCTGGAGTAATTCATACTGATTTTACAAAAAACTTTATTAAGATGGAAGTTGTTTCATTTGATGATTTTATAAAATACAACGGTTGGGTTGGAGCTAAAGAGAATGGTTGTTTAAAGATAGTTGGTGGAGAATATACACTCCAGGATGGAGATATTGTTATAGTTAGACATTCCTAAAATAATATAGTAAGAAAAACGCTTTCTATATTAGAGAATCTAAGCATTAATTAGATCTTAATGATAAATTGTGATTATTCAATAATAATTAATATGGTGGAGATGGTGGGGATCGAACCCACATCCAATGAAGTTATTATATATATGGAATTACAAGTTTACCAATTTAAAATTTTAAAGATAATTATTCAAAAATTAGCAAACAATAATTACCCTGATACTGTTCTTAATGTCATACTAAATTGTAGGTATCGTAATTTAGTATCTAGCTTATCTTTGTTTAAACAAAATAATAAACTCAAGCAGGTTTACTATTTCATCCTAAATGTCTTATTTACGCAACATTTAGATAGAAAGCAGGTTTTGCGAATATAGAGTTAACTACTGCGCTAACCTTACTTTTGATGTTGTTTACATTTGTGTTTTTAGAAATTTTTTAAAAGATTTCTAAATCTTTACTTGCCATGTATATAATAGAATTCCTTGTCAAGACCGATCATCCCCATATTTATTTATAATTAAAGAACACAACTTTTAATTTTACCATATTTATGTTAATCTTTCAATAATATGGCATACAGACACAAAGAAGATATAAATCT
>JAJZDR010000005.1 GCA_021805885.1 bacterium
AAAATCTGATATTGATGGTAGAGTAAGCAGTATTGAAGATGAGGGTAGAAAAATTATAATAGATACAGAGGTAGTAAGATGTAATTTAAAATATGTTTTTGGTAAAACTATAGAAGCCAGATTAAAATATATAGCTGATAACAAAGGTATTTTAAATCTAGAGAATATCAATGCTTCTTGTATAGGCTCTATAGTATATGTGGGGAATATAATCACACAGGAAATCATAAAAAAATCCCTAGCTGTTGGGGTAGTAGGTATTATAGGGTGTGGTATAGAGATTAAAGAACATCAGTCATTAGAGGAGCTTATTGATTCTGTGCCACTGACAATAGGTATAATAGATGGATTTGGTAGAATAGAAGACTTATATTTTTCTAAACTGAAAGATTTTGAAAAAAAACAAATACTAATAGAAACTGAAACAAATTCAATTGTTATACCAGAAAGAGTGTCTGCGGAGGATGTTAAATCTGCATATATAAGGAAAGTAAATGTTAATGATATTGTACAAATTTTTACTTTCCCATATTGGGGATATACTGGTAAAGTTGTTAATATAAACCTTGATGTATCAAATATAAATGTACTGCTGGATTCAAATATAGAGGTTAGTGTGCAATCAGATGATGTTATTGGTATAATATAACAATGCATAATTTTTTCAATCAGAAACATTTAAATATTGTTTTAGCTTTGGTTATTGCCATAGCTTTGGGATACTGGGTTGGAGAAAATTTTCCTCAAAACTCATATATACCTGTATCTTCAGTTTCACAAGGACTATCATCTAACAGTGTAAATTCTAATCTTTTTAATAATGTATGGGATCTGATTCATACACAATATTTCTATCCTAATGTATCAAATGTAGCTTTAGATTATGGTGCTATTTCTGGTATGGTATCATCATTAGGAGACCCACATACTGTTTTCTATGATCCTAGTCAAGCTCAACTTTACTATAAAGCTGTATCTGGAAATTCTTTCGCGGGCATTGGAGTATCATTGGGGTATAACCAAAATGGCAAGGTAACAATAGAGCAAGTATTACCTAATACCCCGGCTGCAAAAGCTAATATTTCAGTTGGTGATACAATTGTTAGCATAAATGGAAAAACTAGTGGTGTTTCAAATATAAATAATGTGGTAACAATTGTTCGTGGTAAGCAAGGAACTCCTGTAACCCTAGGTTTAAAAACAGATACAGGAAAAGTTATAACATATAAACTAGATAGAGAATCAGTACATGTATCAAGTATTTATATAAAACAATTACAAAACGGAATTGTAGATATAGAGATTCTTAGATTTTCGGATAATTCCCTAACCCAATGGGAAAATAATTTCAAACAAAAGATGGCACAAGTCACGGCAATGAACCCTAAAGGTATAGTATTAGATCTTAGAGGTAATCCAGGAGGCTTTTTTGAAGCTGCAATTTATGCTGCGGGAGAATTTTTACCTTTAAATACCCTTGTCTCTAAACAACAAAATAGAAATGGTACATATAATCAGTTTTATACAAGTTACCAAGGGTCTCTTCAATCAACTCCTATGGTCATCCTTGTAAATGGAGGAACCGCTTCAGCTGCTGAAATTCTTACAGGAGCACTACAATATTATCATAGAGCTGCTGTAGTTGGTGAAAACACTTATGGAAAAGGTACTGCACAAAATGTATTTACTTTTAATAATGGGTCCTTACTTATAATGACAACTGAACATTGGTTACTACCTGGAGGTCGATGGATCACACCTCAACATCCTATAATTCCAAATATAAATGTGAATATTTCATCAAAAGAATTTTCAAAAGGGATAGATACTCAGCTTAATAAAGCTATAAGTCTTCTTTAGTGTTCAGACAATTACTCTTTTAGTCAAACTTTGTATATGTGTTAGAATAATATACTGATTCTGACCTATAATTTTTGATGTGTTGTAAATACTATTTTTATCTTTATGATTACTGCTATATATTAGTATTTCATCCTCAATTGTGGGATTTTTTATATCTGATAAATCTATTGTTGCAATATTCATACTTACTCTCCCAATAATTTTACAAAATTTACCCTTATAAAGCATGAATCCTTTATTAGATAAATTTATATCAATACCATCAAAATATCCTACTGATACTATTCCAATCTTCATCCCTTTTAGTCTAGTTACTTTGAAAGTTTTATCATAACCAATGTATTCATTGAAATTTATATTTTTAATCTGGACTAATGTCCCTTTTAATGACAATACAGGTTTGATATATTTTTTGATTTTTAAATTTGGGGGAGTATATAATCCCAAACCTATTCTTGCTACATTACAGAATTTAAAATCTAGATTTTTATTAATAAATCCATACGTTGCAGTTATGTGTTTGAATTTGAATTCATACCCTACATTCTCAAATAAATCTATAGCTAATTTAAAATTTTTTATCTGTAGTTTTGAAAAATTTGTATCGTTACCATCTGAGAGGTGACTCATTATACTTTCAATTTTGAGGTTTTTATATTTTGATATCTTACTTATAAAGTTAGGTATGTCCTGGAGTTGTATTCCCTCTCTATGCATTCCTGTATCTATAAATATATGCATACTTATATTTTTTTGATTTTTATAGACATAATCTAGTGTATCAATATCATAGATGGCTAATTTAATGTTAGAGATACTTTTAAATTTAAAATTATCTTTTATTGTGTATCCAGTTATAAGTATAGGAGTTTTAATTTTCACACTTTGTAATTTATATGCTTCATATAAACTGTCAACAATTATGAATGGGGGCTTGAGAGGGTCTAGAATTTTTGCTATTTCTAAAATTCCATGTCCATATGCATTACTTTTTAGTACTGGAGCAATATTAATCCCTTTGTATAATTTTCTATAATAATTATAGTTTGATATCAAATTATTTTTGTCAATTTCTACTTTATTAAGATTTTTATATTTTTGTTTTGTTTTTATAAAGGTCTTCATTGTATATATTCTATCTTTATATAAATCCGTCCTCGATCTTGGATGT
>JAJZDR010000003.1 GCA_021805885.1 bacterium
TATATCATCCGTTACTTCTAAAACTACAAAAGAAAATAAGGTGTCATATAGAAATTCCTATAAATATGAAGATAAATTTACCGGAGAAAACCTTTTAAATAGTTTGTCCAAAATAATAAGGTCTTACACCCCAACATATATAATATATCCGAACTTTAAAGACACCCATAAAGACCATTCATATACTTATTTGTTTGTAAAAAAAGCCATAGAAAAAGAGGGTATCAAAGTAAAAGAGCTAACTTATCTTATACATTTTCCGAGGTGGCCACAGTACAGATTAAATAACCATCAAAAATATGCCACTATCCCAAGAAGAATTAAAGATACAGGGTATTTTCTAAATATTGAACTTAAAGATGAAGAAATTATTATAAAGAAAAAATCGCTACTCTCACACAAAACTCAAGTAAAACTTATAAAACCTTTCTTTTTAGCTTTCACAAAAAAAAATGAAATTTTTATACTTGAACAAAAAGATAATTTACTCATATCTTAACGCATTCAATGCAGATATTTTAGTAGCTCTTCTAGCTGGATAAATACCCGTAATAAGACCAATAATAACAGATATTATTACAATAACTAATATAAAGGTAATAGGGATATATGAAACATCTATATATCCTAGTCCCTTATTGATAGCTATAATAGAAAGAACAAGTCCTAAGAGTTTTCCTGCAAGGAATCCTGCCAAAAGACCTAATATTCCTCCAAATACTGCAATAATCATTGATTCAAGAAGAAATAAATTCTTAATATCTGAAGATTGAATTCCCATAGCCTTCATTAATCCCACTTCTCTGGTTCTCTCCAAAAGTGATATTGTCAAAGTATTAAACATTCCTAATGCTGCTACCATAAGAGCAATAAATCCAAATAATGCGAGAATAATCTGTGCTGTCCCAAAAACACCGTTGATTTGAGATACAGTATCTGCCACAGAACTTGTAGTAAAACCTGCAGATTCAATCTGTTTTCTAACTTTAGCCAAAACCTGTGTATTTGATACTATTACTATAGCTTCAGAATAATTAGTTATGCCCATAGATCTAAGATTAATAAAAGGTACATAAATCTGAGGAGTGGTATTCCCAGAGATTACCCCAACAATTGTATACAAAGTTGGAGTGGATTCTAATTTTTGATTAGAGTTCGTTAAAAGATTAGGGGTAGCAATAAAATAAGATTGTATCTTTTCCCCTATAGCTGATTTAGTATTTGTGATCCCTAACACTCTAAGCATTGCCTGATTAACTACTATATCTTTAGGCAAACTTTTAGGAATGATAACTTTAGAGGTTACCTGTCCTTGAATAGGCGCCGCAAGGGATGGGATATTAACAAAAGGTAGAGATGATTTATTGTTAATTATAGGTGAATTCTGTATATTAGTTCCTAAAGGGGTACTTGGTTTTGTAGTTATAACAATAGGATTAACATTTCTTACTGTCTGAGTACTCAAAAAAAACTTACCATCTAGAAGTTGGATATTTGATGCTTTAAAATAATTACTTGTAACTCCATAGACTGCCATATTTGAAATTGACCCTTTATAGTTAACTCCTCCAACAACAGATATTATAGGAAGTACTTCTGTAACATTAGGAATCGCTTTAAAATCATATATAGATTTATCATTGATCTGCTCTTTTCCTCCAACCTGAGTTGTTACATTTGCTTGTTTTAATTGATTTAATTTAGCAACCCTCGATATAACAAGCCTCTGAAGTCCATACCCTAAAGACACAAGAAATACTATGGCTCCAATACCAACTACCATTCCCCCAATAGTTACATAAGTTCTTGTCTTCTTTGCTTTCAAATTGCTCATTGACAGAGATATTAGAGAAAGTTTACTAATTTCCCCATTTTTATTTCTATCAAAAATATTTGTAGTTTTCTTATAAATATTTGATAGTACATTGTATATTGGAGAAGAAATGAACCTAGGGAAAAATTTCAATGATAGTATTTTTTTAATACCAATTCCAATAATATAAAAGAAAAGTAGTAAAAGAGAGAGCGTCATTTGAGTATTGATATAAATAAATTTCCTTATATCTACCCGTATATGATTAAGTCTGGTTTTAGATTTTTTAATCTTCAATATGATGTTTATAAATCCTATGATAAGATTTAGAGGAATAACTATTATTTTTAGTAGCATAGTAAGAAGTCCCATAATAGGCTTAAGTATGACGGAGTTATATTCCTCCTTTTGAACACTATATGATTTATCCAAACCTTGAAAGTTAAATATTTCCTCTGTTTTTGAAGATTTATCATTTTTATCACTCTCTATATCAACGGTACCTTTCTTTGATTTAACACTCTTTGTTACCTCCGATTGATCCCTTCCTCTGGACATTCCAATTATATTTCCATCAAACATATGTATCGAGACTCCTGCATACTTTGCATACTCTAAATCGTGAGTAACCATAATTATGGTCTTACCTTTTTTATTTAGAAGTCCCATAAGTTCCATTAGTTCTTCTCCTGCCTTAAAGTCAAGATTTCCAGTTGGCTCATCTGCGATAATAACCTCTGGGTCTGTAATTATTGCTCTAACTAAGGCTATTTTTTGCTGTTGTCCAGAAGACAATTCTGTTGGTTTATAATTTGCCCACTCTTCCATATGGACATCTTTTAGAATTTCCATCCCTCTTTTTAAAGCATCTTCCTTATCAATACCAAGGAGTAGGAGGGGGAATATAATATTGTCTAATACGGTCAATGACTGTATCCAATTTGCTTGTTGGTAAACCACGCCTATATTCATTTTCCTAAATTCTGATATTTTATCTTCAGAATCAAAACTATATAGATTTTGATCAAGGAAAATAATTTCTCCAAAAGTAGGGGCCTCTAATCCTAATACCGTATGTAGTAAAGTAGATTTTCCACATCCGGATGGGCCAAATATAACTGCAAATTCACCTTTAAAAAGTTCAAAATTTATATTCTTTAAAACAAAAACCTCCTGTTCTAAAACATTAAAACTTTTAGATATATTTTTAACACGTATAATATACTCTTTGTTTTGCATTTATAATCCTCCTAAAAATCCGAAGGCCTGACCCAGATTTGATACAACAAGTGTCAAGGCACTTTGAGCTGCCTTAGGTGTAATTGTTACAGTATCTATAGAGTATCCTCTATTACCAGATTGATCAACAGATATAGCTTTTAGATGGTAAACCTGAGAAGGAATAAGATTTGATATTACAACTAAGTGGTTTAATACTGAACGAGTAGATTCTTGAGTCTTTTGAGAATAGGATGATCCAGCACCAACCCCAAACTCTACTTGAGATGTCGATGGCGTGTCTGTAGTCCACGAAACAACAAGTTGGTCATTGGATGATGATGACTGCGAAACTTCTCCTTGAACATTTAAACCCGTTATTAGTGGCGGCATAGTATTTGTAGCTGTGGTAAATGTTTGAGTATATGAAGATGCTTGATTCCCCATCTTATCAACACCTTTGACAATTAGATTGTATGTTGTTTTTGAATTTAAGCCCTGTAAAAACATCTGATGAGCTCCACTTTGCAATGTAATATTAATTTTATTTTGAGTTTGAGAAGTATTTCCTGATGGCCAATATGTAATAATTGATGATACTGGAGTATTTGAATTCCAAGTTACCATTACTGTTGGAATCACTGTATCTGAAACCTGTGCCAAGCTAACATTGGTTATCTTTGGGGCCGGCAATGTCACTAAGTCTGCATAATTATCACTGTAGAATACATTTCCACTTGAATCCTGCATAACTATTCTATAGTTATATGAAGTTCCGGATGATAAATTTGTTATAGGTACAGAATATGTACTGGTTGTAGGAGATGTTGCAACACTCACAGTACCTCCATATGAAGTTGTAGGTCCGTATTCAATAGTTGCTTGTACGGCATTTGATATACTGAACGTAACATACCCACTATATAAAGATACATTTGTGACATGAACATTACTAACCTGAGGCGGAGGACTAGTGGTAAATGAAGATTCATAGGAAGTACCAGTGTTTCCATCAGTATCTGTCCATAAAGCTTTATAATAGTATGTAGTACCGGGAGATAGACTTGTTAGGGTTATACTATGATAAGTTACTTGAGTAGGAACCGAAGGTTCTGTTTGATAAAAATTTGTAGGAGACAGGCCATATTGTATCTTGGAATCACCATCTCTATTGGTAGACCAAGAAATTGTTGCAGATTGATCAGTTAGATTTGACACATTTGGTCCTGCTTCTAATATTGGAGGAGTCGTGTATCTCCCTGTTGGGGTTATTGATACTGTGTAAGAATCTGATGAGAATGCTCCCGCTCCATCCTCGGCAATCACATAGTAATAATACAACGCTGATTGAGGCGTATTATCAACATATGATAAACCCAAGGTCGATCCCACTTCTGTAAAATCCACATTATTAGAAGACCTGTAAATTAGATATTGTAGATTACCAGCTCCCTGATACACTGGAGCAATCCAAGTAAGAGTGACATTCCACTTTTGCTGAGCTTTAATTGATGAATCTGTAGCTATTAGATTACCAACCGGATCAGGATTAGTTGAATTTAGTGTAAAAGTACCAGATATATAGTTTGAAGGAGAATAGTCGGGTGGCGAAGAATTATCTATTGCCACAACATATACTGTATTTACTCCTCTTCTCACATTTGCAAAAGATGTAGAGGATACATTGGTGCTATTTCCGTTATTTATATACTCCCCAGGGTTGCTCTGCATGGTAGCTAAGGTCTGAGGAGGCACAGTATTTATCATATAGTAGTAACCAGCAACACTCTTTCCCGTTGCTGCAGTAGCCCCTGACCATGATAAAGAAAAGTAGTTTGTTGTACTAGTTGTAGGGTTTATTGTAACACCAATGTTAGTAGTAAATGTTGGTGCAGCACCCCCATAATTTATACTACACGTACGATACGTAGATGGTGTTGACACACCTCCAGCAATACTCACGGTTCTAAAATATATGACATTGGATCCAATAACAATATTAGAACTATCTGAAGTTGGAAGGCTCATCGATGATTGACTTGTAGGTATATATGGAATACCACCTATTATACTATCTGTAGTTGTACCCTCCCAAGCCCCCGTAGATGAGTTTATCTGATACTGCCACCCCAATACTCCAGAGTACGAATCTGAGGATGCATTAGACCCGGTCGTAGGCCAAGAGAATGTCATATTTTGAATATTAGAAAAATTTCCTCCTGCACATGAAATATATGAAACATTTACTGGAGGAGTTCCCTCGTAGTAAAAACTAAATGTTACTGGAGTAGTGTCTACATTATTGTTGTTATCTATTGCCGATATACTAAAATAGTATGGAGAGTTAGATGATGTTAACCAGGTAGACCCTTGATATGCACTCGAAGAGAGATCTATATATGAACTAGATATTATGAATTGACAAGTATTGCCTGTAGTTGATAAAGGAGAAGTCCCTAAAAGTCCCTCTGTAATAGATGGATTCCCACTAGGATCAGTCCCAAGATACAGACAATATCCTTTCATCCCAGATTGAGAATCTGCTCCTGGTGTCCATGAAAAGTATGGTCCTGCAGAATTATCCCAACCTCCAGATGCTATATTGTATCCACCGCTTGGAGACGTAGACATAACTATAGCCGATGCATTCGGGGAAGGAGGAGTATTATCTTGAGCATAATAGACAGTAAAGCTGGATAGCGTTGGAGTCACTCCCGTATTTTGAGAAAATTCTATATTAACTTGTACATACTGATCTGCAGGTACACCTAAAGAATCTAATTGTGACATTGTGGCTGAGAACGTGGTTCCGGAAGATACCGTACCAAGCGTGTAATATGAAGCTGAAGATAATGCAGATACTGTAGAAGCTGATCTTATCTGGAATGTTATTGTTTGACCACTTGCTACAGATCCTACTGTAGCAGAAAATGCAGTCGAAGTTGAAGTAGAGCCATCTCCCCATCCCCCATTCCATATCGTATTTATTACACTGCTCCCCAAAGGGGAAGTCCATGATCCGGAGGAAGCTAGCGTTGGTGTCTCACTTCCAAGGGTTATCGTAGGTTCTGGAGAAGAGTATTGACGAACAAGTATATATCCCGGATAATTTAAAGTGGCATAGCCATAATTGTTATAAATATTAGATATTTGTGTCTGAGAAAGTACTTGTGAGTAAACACTTACATCTTCAATTATTCCAGTTAAATATGCATTAACCCCATTTGGCCTTGCCCCAGGAATATATGTTGACCAATAATCATAGATACCCGATGGCGAATATTGCCCTGTTCCACTGGCAACAGCAACTCCGTCCACATATAAAATTTCCTCTCCACCGCCACTTGGGGTATATGTAATAGTTAAATAATGCCAACCAGTTGTTGTAGTGTAACTCAAAGGTATATTTCCGTTAACCTGCCAAAGCCACCCATAGATTGTAGTGCCATTAATGCTTAAAAATGGCATATTCCAATTACCAGGAGGGTCAGAAGCTGTAATTCCAACTATTGGGCCATTAGTAGTTGAAGTAACATCGACCCATGCACTGGCAGTAAGAGGATTATTCCCTCCAAAATAGGTCCCTATAGGCGCTTCAATATAGTCACTACTACCACCATTAAGGCTTCTCGCATTCCCAAATTTACCTGTAACTACGGTTGTACCATACGCAGTCCCTGTATTTGAGTTACCAGAATAATCATTTATTATCTGCCCAGAAGATTCATTCATAGGCCAATCACCTATTAATCCCGATATTTCACCCAAAAAAGTATTGGTTATTGAAGATTGAGCTACGTCTGTTGATGGTCCCCCATAATACATATAAATAGTTTTTGTAGAAGATGCCGGGATGGAAGGAACTTGTACCCATATTTTTGTTCCAGTATTGTTACAATTCTCAATCCAATAATTAGTAAGATTTGTTGTCTGATTGGAATCTCTGAACCTGAGATCTCTACAGTCAGATTGTAATTTTCCAGCTGTTATAAGGGATGCCGTGTTAACAGTAACTAGTACTTGATAGTTGGTAAGTGTATTCGAATTTCCAGTATTGTTTATTGTTATTGGGATATAATACTGTGTTCCATCTGGACCTGCACTTCCACCAGCAAGTTCAATACTTGAAGGAGTTCCAGATCCTACAATCTGTGTTTGAGATAAAGTCCCTGTTTGGAATTGACTTGAAGTATTATATGTTACAGCCCCCTGAGATGTAGCAAAAGCTTTTGGTAGCAAACCTGATAAAGTTATATATACTCCAAAAACCATTCCTAATATAATAGCTACCAATATAATAAAATTCATTTCCCATTTTGATATTGAAACCCTTTTTTTTAGAGTACTTTGTATATTTATATATGAAAAAAATTTTTTTATATTCATAGAACAACCCCACCACTAATAATGACTAACTCCATTATTCATGATGAATAAGAAAAATACAATAGCAGTCTTATTAATTATTTTTTATAAGGCAAGAATGAATAGTATGTATGGTAAATACAAAACACCATCTTTTATTGTAGGTTCAAAATCTTTTGTAAGAATTATTTGTTTAGAAAATCCAAATTTTTTTGAAAGAGTTAAAAAAGCTCTTTTATATTTTACATTAATACCTATTTTATCCACAGAATATGAAAGGATAAAGTCTACTTCCTTTTCTCTATCTCTAAAATATTCTATAGACACAGCATCAGATTTTTGCAACATAGAAAGAAGAACAATATTCTCAAGATATTTATCAAAAAGATCTGGATTTGATAGTATTTCTTCAAGTTTTATCTTTAAGATACTATTCCTTATTCCCATATCAATTAAAAATACTTTTATATTTGATACCTTATTTATGTTTGCACCATATTTTGAAAGAGTTAATATTAAGTTAGATTCTCTAAGGAGAGATATATATCTTTCCAATGTTTCTCTATGAAGACCAGTTTCTCTTACAAGCTCGTTTAGAGAGTATTCTTCTGAAGGCATGGATGCAAAAAGAAAAAATAAATTTGCTAAAGATGATGTATTTTTTATATCCTCTAGAATGTAGATATCCTCCAACAATACTTTTTCAATTTGTGTCTGATATAAATATTCATATTGTAGTGCAGTATCACCAATTTCCCACCCTTCTATAAATCCTCCTATGATAAGATATTGTTCAAATAGAATATAAAGTTCATCGGAAAATAAGCCTAGTGCCAGAGATACTCTTTCAAATGTATCTAAAATTTGAGATGATGGTAGGTTAAATAAAGTTTCTCCAAACTTTTGTATCAAAACAAGGTTTTTTGAAATTTGTTCTTTAACCTCAATATCTAGAGTATCATCAAAAGATATTTTAAATGATACAAATTCAGAAAAAGAAAATGGGTATATTTTAAAATTTTTTATTCTACCAGCCAAAGATTCTTTACTTTTTGATACTATTGAAGAAGAAACAGATCCTGATATTATAAATTTTATATTATATCTATTGGATCTGGATCCGTTATCATAATACTTCTTTAAAAAAAGTTCCCAGTCCTCAAATTTATGAATTTCGTCTATTAAAAAATAAACTTTTTCTTTATCAGAGATCTGTGTTGCCCCATCTGTTATCTTTTTTAAAAGATAGTATTTCTCATAAATTGAAAGTATTTTATCAAAAAATATGGGATCTCCTCTTTTTGAAAATATGTAAGGATCATCCATTGAAAGATAAACTATATTCAAAGGTGAGACATTTTCAATAATTACAAGATCAGAAACAAGTTGTTTTATAATCGTAGTTTTCCCTACTCTTCTTGGTCCGGTGATTGATACTATCTGCCTTAATGAGGTAACACTTGTAAATATATCGTCATATACAAATCTTCTAAACAGCGGAGTATTTAGTGAGGAGTTTTTATTTTTCCACCAAGGATTATAAAACTCAAGAGTTTTCCTTATTATCTGGTCTTCTAAATCTAGACTTGCCATACAACATATTTAACAGAGAACCATATAATATTGCAAGTTTTAAATATATACATTTAATTATATACTACCACATAAAAATGTTTACATATTTTTATGTTCAAACATTAAATTTTGGATATATCTCTAGGAGAAAACTCATTAAGTATCCAGTTACTGAGAATTTTTGCTTTAGAACCTCTCCCAAACATTTGAGATAGATAAAAATACCTCCATAAAAACCATGCGAATTTCCCCATAAACACACTCTTTCCAATACTGATAGCTGCATTATTATGCCCCAATGATAAGATCAGTCCTTTCTGTTTAAATACGAAAGGTAAAAGTGGTTTTTCTGTAATTAAATTATATATATTTCTAGCGCAAACCTCAGACTCGTCAACTGCTGTCTGTGCGAGCTGAGACAAGGATGTACTTTCAAAATCTGCAACATCCCCTATTGCAAAGACATTATCAAACCCTCTAATATTTAGATTGTCCGTCACCAATATTCTTCCCGTTTTAGTAAGATTTGACTCTATTATAGAAACATTGGCCTTAACACCTGCTGCCCAAATAGCAATGTCAAAATCAACACTTTTCTCTTTTTGAGAAATATTATTGTCTAGGCTCTCTACACCTAGGTGCTCTGAATCTAGATTCTCTGGATCTAGATCCTCTAACATTATTTTATTTTCTAAAACCTCTTTCGCCCTTGCATTCAAAATCAAAGATATAGGAGATTTTCCAAGTCTAAAAAGATTAAATACTTCTTTTTTTAATCTTTTAGGAAAATTAGGGAGGAAATTCTCTGAGGCATTTAAAATTCTTATATCTATATCCGTTTTTTTATTTTTAAATATGGAATAATTTGGTATTAAAGTATCAGTAAATTCAGATATTTCAGTTGCAATTTCAATCCCAGTAGGCCCTCCTCCCACAATTGCAATCCTAATTTGTTTTTTTTCTCCCTCCTCTTCTCTTTCTTCAAATAACCCAATTATTTTATTCTTTATTAAAACTGCATCTTCTAATGTTTTTAAAGGCAAAGTAAACTCCTTTGCACCAGGAATATTCCTAAAATTAGATGAAGCCCCTGTTGCTATAACAAGATAGTCATATTTGATCTCTCCATTTTTAAGAATAACCTTATTTTCTTGCAAATCAATAGATTTAACAGTATCAAGAATAAAATCGGTCAAACAACAATCTATATTACCTCTAACTGGGGATATAACATCTTCAGGGACCAAGGTTCCTGTGGCAACTTCATGGATCAACGGAGTAAAGAGAAAATAGTTTTTATCAGAAACTATGGTAAATTCAACTAATTTATTTTTGTGAGTTAATTTATGTAGGTTTAAATAAGCGTTAACACCTCCAAATCCAGAACCTAGAATTACAACTTTGCTAATTTTTACACCGGATTCATTTTCTCCTACTGTTTTTGTCATCATACATATTTTTATCTGCTATATTAATCATTTCCTCTAAATCATGAACATCTTTTGTTGCAATTGCAATTCCAAAAGAGGCTTCACACCCTCCTTTTTCTACAACCTCTCTTATCCTTTGACGCATTTTTACAATCTCGTTATCATCTTTGGGAACTCCATACAAAATTACAACGAATTCATCCCCCCCCATTCTTATAACTCTATCATAAGGACGGGAAGCCCCCCTTAAAAGTTCTGTAAATTTTTTAATATATAAATCCCCTTCCTCATGCCCCATGCTATCATTAACAGCTTTTAAATGATCTAGGTCTGATACAACTATAGCAAACAACTCACCCCTTTCAAATCTTGAATCTAACTCTCTTTTAAGTTCATGGCTTTGTAAAAACTTTTTATTATATGCCCCGGTAAGACCATCTGTGACTGATTCTTCTTGCAACCTTTCGTTTTCTTCTTTAAGCGAAGAAATTTCTCTTCTTAGTGCCTCAACTGTATATTGAAGCTCCGATAATTCAGTTTTCCCTTGAACCTTATGTTCTTGAGCTACGACTTTATCTTCCATAAGATTATTATATCAAAACATTAAATATATACACATCCACACTCTATGACCTAGACCCTAGGAGTGCAACCCTATGATTTTAATCCTAGGATTAAAATCTCAAGATCTGATCCTATTGCCTTTATATCAGATTCTTTATATATTTAGTATATGTCCGAATTTAAATATGAAGCAACAAAGGAAGATGGAACTATTGAGAATGCCATAATAACGGCCTCCTCAAGAGAAGAAGCTATAAACATACTTAAGGATGGGGGGAAAACCGTACTAGATATTTCTGATCCAAAAGATCAAAAAGGCAAAATAAGTAAAAAGAAAATCAGCATACTTGAAAAACTAGTGTTTTTTGATCATCTTGAAAAAATGATAACCGCAGGATTATCATTATCAGATACACTTACTGTACTTGTTGACGATGCACAATCTCCAAATTTTAAAAAAATAATTGGAGATCTAAAATATGAAATAGAAACTGGGAATTCTCTGTCCAAAGGAATGTCAAAATATGAAAATGTCTTCTCTCCATTAGCTGTGAAGATGATAGAAATCGGAGAAACTAGTGGAACCTTACCTGAAAATGCAGCACTAATTAGGGACCAAGTTCAAAAAGCCTATGAATTACACAAAAAAGTTAAGGGTGCTATGTTATACCCTACTGTAATATTCTCAGTCATGATAATTGTAAGTATTGGATTAATTATATTCATATTTCCACAGCTTGGAGCAATGTTTAAACAATCAAAAGAGACTTTACCCCCACCAACACAAATCATGCTTGGAATATCCTATGTCCTAACTCATTATGGAGCTGAAGTTGTAGTTATTGTTATAGCACTAATAATTACATTTAGAAGATTATTAAAACTAAAAAAATTCAAATTGTATTGGAATAAAATATCTTTACGTATACCTATATTTGGGTTAATAATAAAAAAAATCAATATCACGAGCTTTACAAGAACCCTTGGAAATTTAATTAAGAGTGGAATTCAAATAAATCAAGCTATAAAAATAACCGGGGATACAATTGAAAATGAAGCCTACAAATCAGCCATTGATGAATTATCTAGAGAAGTAGAAAAAGGAGGGGGTATTGCTGAGACTCTAGATAAATATCCTTTTTTGTTTCCAAAGATTTCAGTAAGAATGATAGCGGTTGGAGATAAAACTGGGAATACATCAGAGATGCTACTGTCTGTCGCTCAATTTTATCAAGAACAAATAGACGATACACTTTCCAATCTGTCTACAATAATAGAACCTATAATGCTTCTTGTTATGGGAGGTGGAGTCCTTCTTATAGCCTTATCGGTAATAATGCCTATCTATCAAATGACAGGATCTATTAATTCTACAACAGGAACCACTCAATCAAGCGGATCTGGATCAGGCGGTTAGTAATATTTATAATTTAAAACCAATGAAAACTACCTCAAACAAACTAAACTTAAAGGGATCCGGATCCCTTGGATTCACTCTAATTGAACTGCTCATAACCATAACTATAACTGCTATTCTTGCAACAGCCTCAAGCATTGCTTATTTTGTACTACTTGCAGATACTAATACCAATAATGCAACACAAACCATCTCTTCAATAGTAAAACAATCCCAAGATGATGCAATGAATAATACTGGCGGTGTTTCTACATATGGAGTTTACTTTACTCAAACTACAGTAACACTGTTCCCTGGGTCTTTATATTCAAGCTCTAATCCCTCAAACCAAGTATATTATCTTCCATTCAGTCTTAATATAACCAATATTTTACCCTCAAATAACAACCCAATTGTGTTTAGTGCACAAAATGGTATGTTGCAAAATTCTGGAATAAGTTTTACCCTCGGAAATTCATTCTCTTCTAAAATAATTAGCATAAATCAAAATGGGGCAATATACTAACAATTCTGGACAACTTCTAATTGAACTTCTAATATCTATAACAATAATAGGCATACTGTTAACTTCATCATTATTTTTAATAACACCGATAGAAAAACCAATAGAATTATCAAATCAGAGACTAGAGGCAAAATATCTTTTATCACTAGAATTAGAAAACCTTTATGCGTTACAGAATCAATCTTGGTCTGACTTTATCCCAGGACAATATTACCTTGCATATACGGCAACAAATAATCCTCCGTTACAAACACAAGGATGGGCTTTATACCCAGGACAAACAAGTTACGGTATATATACAGAATATGTAACAGTATCTTATGCTTATAGAGTAAATACAAATACACTTTCTTCTTCAAGTACATATCCACAAGATCCTAATACTAGAGAGGCAACAGCAGTTGTATCTTTCACCTCTTTGGGACAAACATATACTTACCAAGAAAGTGAATATTTTACAGATTGGCAACAATTTTAACATGAAGATTTCATATCTAAAAAAACAATTAAAAAATAATGAAGGGATCTGGACCCAAGGTGATACTCTAATAGAGCTATTGTTATATATAACACTTCTATCAATAATATTAGTTACTGTTACAATAATACTATTCAATCTATCTATATTCCAAAATACTATAACAACTACAGCTAATGCAAATGATACAGTAAGAATAGCAATGAAAGAAATGACACAAAATATTGAGTATGGATACCAGGTAACACTTCCAAATTCTGGGAATGTTACCTCTTCTGAACTTACAGTACAAACAGATTCAAGCGGAGATACCATAAGCTTCTATTCACAAAATGGAGTTATTTATTCTCAAATAAATGATCAACCAGCATTAGCTTTGTCCTCTTCTAATGTCTACACATTTAACCTACAATTTATTGAGGAAGCAAATACTGGAATCTCACCTACTGTGTTTATAACTTTAACTGAAACTAATGTTGGAACAACAGGTATTAAAACATCATTAACATATGAAACTGCAGCAACTCAAAGAAAATAAAAAAGGGCAAGCTGCCCTAATATCAGTAATAATACTATCTGCAATACTTCTTGCAACAATTACGACTATAAGTTCAATTGCTGTAAATGAATATATCTTATCATCAAACGATATTTTATCTGGACAGGTAAAATATTTTGCAGAATCAGGAATTGAGAATGCATTACTTCAGATAGGAGAAAGCTCTAATTCTTATACAGGAGGATCATTTGTATCACCCATAAATACTACTTTAAATGGGACTGACAATGTTACTGTTTCATACAATACAGATGTTACACCCAATCAAGCCACCATAACATCTAAAGCTATAATAACGTCTCCTTCAGGCTCAATTTTAACAGAAAAAACAATACAGGTGGTCACATCTTTAGGAGTAAACCCTAGTATTTATAACTATGGAATGTTTGCAAACAACTCTATTTATGGAAATTATTTCCAGGATCAAGGAGATATACAATCTAACAATCTTTTGTATTTTACTAACGGGACTATTACTGCACAGGCAATAAATGCAGTCGGCAATGGAGGGGGTTGGAGTAACTATTTTAATAGTATGACAATTTCTAACACAGGAGGAATTGTCAATTTGAATGGTAATTTTCTATCATGTTGGATCACCAACAGTAGTATTTCTGGAGAACTAGGTTACGGAACAAGCTTCTTTGGTTTCCCGCTCTGCTATCTATCTAATGATACCATCGGATCAGAAAGCCAGGTATCTCCCTCCCCACAAATTAATTTGCCAACATTTAATACTTCTCCCTGGATATCCTATTCCCAAACTAATGGGACTTATTTCTCAAATGCTACCCAATTTTATGCATATCTTGAAAATTACTCATCTATCTCTGGAGGAATTGATACAATGTCTCCTCCCTCTGGAGTGTATTACATTGATTCTAGCTCTAATCAACAAACGCTTCCTTATCAAGATAGCTCCGGAAATGTAATAACATATAATTTTACCGGATCAACCATAATTGTAAAAAATGAACTAAAAACATATGCTGGATGGGTACAAACAGATCCTTTCACAGATCCATCGACAGGTAAGTATTTGCCTGCGATCATTACGGGAAAACAAGGACTAACAATATCTAATGATGTTACTCAAAATCCGTCTGGAATAAACATTACTGGAATCATATATTCTCCAGGAACTGTGAATATCCTAGGTTATGACCCATCAGCCACTATAGATGTAACTGTGAATGGGGCTATTTGGTCAGGAAATAGGATACAACTTGGTGATAGCGGAAATGATGAACAGAATATAAATATAGGTGTTACTATAAACTCTAGTATAATAACAAATACAGAAGGATTCAGTCTTACAAATACAAAAATGTCTATACTGTCCTGGCAAACACTAAATTAGATTTCACCTAATACCCTAAAGTCTTTTTCATATCTTCAAATTCATCTTTTGTTATCTCCCCACGAGCCAACCTCTCTTTTAATATTTTAAGTGCACTATCCTTAGATGATATATCATCAGATTTTTTGTCTCCCACGGTATGTTGTATTTCTGTAGGCATAATTAAAGCTAATACCAGATAAACAATTATTGTAATCCCCATAAATAGGAATCCTACAATAAATATAAGCCTTAAAACTACAACATCGATACTGTAATATTCTGATAATCCAGAACATACACCAAAAATTATTTTATCATTCAAGTTTCTTACTGGCATTTTCTATTTATCTAGAATCTTAATCCTTAAGACTTTGATTCTAGTGTTTTTAAAATATCTAAGTATTCATCTTTTGTTACCTCACCTTTGGCATATCTTGTTTTTAGGATATCCTTTGGGTCAGATGAATCTGAGATACCATGGTCGAACATATGACCGTGACGATGCGTTGAACCTCTCCCTATATATCTAAAAATGAGTATTATAAAAATAGCAAAAATAACCCACCCAAGGGCTATAAAAATACCTTCTATTGGTCCCATAAAATTGTATCCACAACTATTATAATACATACCTCCATTTTATACTTTTAAGAATACTTTTTCAATCAAAAAATATAAATATTTAGTACAATTTTAAATTTCTAAAAAATACTGTAATATGTATTATATGGAAAATCTGCTCAGAGAAATTTTAAAACGTAAAAAGGTTGTTGGAGTTGATATATCCCCAGGTTCTGTAAAAGTTGTTCAATTTGAAAAGAAGAAAGATTTTTATTCTCTAATCTCAATAAGTGAAAGTGAACTTCCTGCTACAGCATTTGTAGCAGGCGTCATTAGACAGAAAGATGTAGTTGCAAACAAATTGAAAGAGGCTTTACTGGTAAAAAACCCCAAAAGGATAAAGACTAGGTTCGCTGTAGTTACACTTCCAGATGACCAAATATACACACAGATAATAAACCTTCCAAAAATAGATAGAAAAAAAATTAAAGGAGCTTTGTCATTGCAACTATCATCATTCGTCCCAATGAAAGAAGAAGATATTTATTGGACTTTTGATATATTGCAAGAAGATGATAAAAATTACGAAATAGTAATAACAGCAGTCACAAAAGAAACTACTGACTCTATAACTGAAACACTGCACCTTGTTCATTTAACACCACTAATGTATGAAAGTAGATCAAGGTCTGCTCTAAGGGCCATAACTGGGTCACGAGCAGAAAAAGATATGAATTCAGAATTTCTTCTTATTGATATAGGAACAAGTGTAACCAATATATCAATTACAAAAAAAGATGCCATACAATTTTCCTCATCTTTTTATTTTGGGATGAATCAAATTACAAAAGTAATAGGAGAATATAAAAAACTCAACGACGATCAGGTAAAAGAATTTATCACAAAAGATGGGACCGAGCAAAAAGACCCTGAACTGCAAACCCATATTAATGCCCTATTTGAAACACTAGATACTGAGCTTAAAAAGGCTGTAAATTTTTATGGTGAAGATAAAATATCAAAGGTATACCTTTATGGTGAAGCAGCAAGTATACGTGGAATACTAGAACATGTACAAAAGAATACTAAAATCAAGGTTGAGCAGGCTACTATAGATATAAAAGTATATCCTGTACTACAATGGGAAAAGCATGAAAAAATCTCTCCTTATATACCAATTATTGGAGTTGAACTTGCAAATAAAATAAAAAATATAGCATATATAAATCTAATTCCAAAAGAGCAAAACTCAAAAGCAATAAGACAATATTTTATACAATATACAATAAATGCACTAAAAATATTGCTTTTCAATTTTTTTCTTCTTGCCTTGCTTTTTCTTGCATTAAACTATCAAAATATGCAAACTATAAACTCTGAGAAAGCTCAAGTTACACAATATACTGCCTATACTAACAATCCAAAATATCAAGGAGTTGCCAGTAGCATTAACACCCTTAACGCTACATTATCCACGGTATCCAAGGTATATCAAACACAAAATGTTTGGTCTCCTACGCTAATAAAGCTGGCCTCAGTTGTCCCAGCTAACATGGTTGTCTCCAATATAAAACTCATAAATGCTAGCAAAACATCCATCCCACAATGGCAAATAACTATGTCTGGAACTGCAGTAAATAGACAGCAAATAATACTGTTATCATCAAATATACAAAGTCTTGCACCATTATTCTCTAATATTCAAATGCCTATATCCAATTTTCAAGAAAGCTTTAACGTTCCTTTTTCTATAGTATTTAATGTCTCACCATGAACAATATAAATATATTACAATATAAAAAATATTTATTTTATCTGATAGTCACAGTAGGGGTTTTGTATTTCTTACAATTTTCTTACAATATGTATACATCTTCAATTGCACAGAAAACTACATTGGCAAATCAAGTTTCAACACTACAAAATAAAAATACACAAGACCTTATGATGCTTAAAAATGAAACTGCTTATAAGAAAAAAATACAGTATCTAGCAGGAACTCTTCCTTCCAACAATACTATAATAACTTGGGCTCAACAAGAAGATAATATGGCAGCTCTTGTAGGATTAAAGAATCAACTTGTCTTTCAATCTGCAATAATTTCAAAGTCTGGAATTTCTGTCTCTGGAGGTATAGCTCCTGTAACAACTGGACCTCAAGCACTTACTGTAAATATAAACCTCCAAGGCCCTTTTCCAAATGTTATAGAATTTATGACATTACTCCAAAACTCATACTTCTATACTGATATTACAGCATTTAGTATTGATGAACAGCCTGCCACTAACATAATTAATACCTCTATAACATTAATACTCTACACCCAATGAAAACAAAAAAATCTATAAATCTAAATAACCACACAATTACAATAATCAAAATAGTAACACTGGTAATAATTGTCATAATAAATCTTATTATCCTATCTCCCATCTATAACAACCCCAACAATACACCATTTACAGTTCCTTCCTCTCCTACAATAAATACAGTATCTTTTGTGAAACTTGATAATATAATAAAAAATAAACAGCTCTATTCAGGTACGAGCTATGCAGTGCCTCCTTCTCTACCTAATATTTTTGGACCATAAATTATGGCTTTTAAAAATATGACCTTAGGTTCTAAACCACGTTCAACTCTAGGTCAAAATTATCTTTTAGACAAAACTGCTGCCACCACACTCTTGTCCGATATCAAGAATGCTGATACCGTTATAGAGGTTGGCCCAGGCTTGGGATTCATTACCTCGTCCCTTATTTTGAAAACAAAAAATATAACCCTTGTAGAAATAGATTCATCGTTAGTTAATATATTGAAAGAGAAATTTAAAAATGAGAATATTGATATAATAAATCAGGATGTATTAACGCTAGATCTCAAAGACTTATTTAAAAATAAAATTAAGGATTATAAGCTTATAGGAGCACTTCCTTATTATATATCTAAGGATATAATATCTTTTTTTCTAAAAGGAGAAATAAGGCCCCAGTCAATATCTGTTATCCTACAAAAAGAGGTTGCACTAAAATACACAACTCCTGGAAATCTACTCTATAACACATTACGTATCTATGCAGACAAAATAGAGTTTAGAGGTATAATTACAAAAGATAAATTTACCCCTATTCCTAAAGTTGATTCTGGTATTGTATATATATCTAATATACACGGCAAATCTTTGGATGAATCTAGCTTTGAACACTTCATTAGAAGAGGATTTTTAAATCCACCAAAGATGCTTAAATCTTCAATTCCAGATATTGATGAGAAGTACTCTAAATACAGAGCTCATCAATTATCATTTGAAGAGTGGAAAGATTTGTACAAAGGGAGTAACTAAATTATTCTAGCTTAGGAGTAGAGGATAGTATCTTTTTCTGTCCCATTGTCATAATTTTTGACTGGAAAAAAATAAAGAATGCTTGAACCATCCAGTACAAAGACAATGCAGACGGTATGTTTCCAAGAATTCCTAGGGATATAACAGCTGTAAATACAGGCATGATATAAAGCATTTGCTTAGTCATCATATTTCCCATATCTGAAGGATCCATTGATAACGCAGATTTCTTGGCCTCTTTCCCCTTGGCCCCTTTTGCATCCTTAATCTCTAGAGAGGTAATCTCTTCCTCTATCTTATTTTCAGTGATAGGCAGAGAAACCTTAGTAGATAGATATTGAGAATACCCTACTAAAAGAGCAAGAATAATGTATGGGACTATTTGTATGTTTGAAATTGAAAAATCTGCAGCAGCCTTTCCAACATTTATTACAAAAAAACTTAAATTATAATGATAATTTGAAGGGTAGTGTAAAAACGGAAAATACATTAACTTATTTATATACGTAGCCCCATTATGACTCATGATAATAATAGCTTCATAAACACCTATTAAAAAGGGAAATTGTACGACAACAGATAAACAGCTCCCTGCAGGGTTTACTCCTTCTTCTTTAAATATCTTCATCTGCTCTTCTCGAAGTTTTAAAACATCATTCTTGTATTTTTTTTGTATCTCCTTAATTCTTGGCTGAATTTTTGCCATATTTTTGGCAGACTGGATTTGTGCTTTTAAAAGTGGCCACAAAAGTAGTCTTAGTATTATAGTAAGAAGTATTACAGCAATACCAAAATTTCCTCCAGAAACTTTATATAGTCCAACCAATATATTTAAAATTGGGTGAAAAAATATAACATTCCAAAAAGAAATAATGCTGCTCCAAATTGTTATAAAAAATGATCCCATTATATTTTATCTATTTGTACGGATACCTCCGTGAATGCATTTATTATATTAGTTTTTATATCTATGTATTTTATATCTCCCCATTCAAACGATTCCTTCTTAGTTGAATCTAGCTTGGTTAGGTTATGATTCACAAGAAAAATAAAGTCACATCCCATACTTTTAAAATTATCATCATCTGTAAGTTTTTCTCTTACAATAGATCTAAACTCCCTCTTAACTTTATTTCTTAAATGAGCCTTCCCTAATTTTTTTCTTATAACAAAACCAACCCTAGGGTACCCTTTTTCATTTTCTTTATAAAAAAGCAGGAACATTGGATTAACAACCTTTTTTTTGTCTTTATAGATTCTTAAAAATCCCTTTCTGAGCCTGTTTCTTGAAGGTAACATATCACCTTTATCTTATCTTATTTCTAGGCTTTTTCCCAATTTTCCTGAACACATCAGAAATTGAAAGTTCTGTCCTTCCTTTTAGCTTTCTTCTCTTTATAACATTTCTTCCACCATGGGTAGACATTCTTGCCATAAAACCAAATTTCCTTAGAGTTTTAAGTTTTTTTGGCTGGTATGTTCTTTTCATAATATTTTATATAACTCGTAAATTATACAGTATTAATAGGTTATCAGCAAATTTACTAATCTTAAAGCTTTTATATCAATATTTACTAACTTTTGTAATTTGTATTTTCACTAAAGTATTGGTATATTTTAGTATATAATAAAACTATGATTTATTTATCATCAGACCATGCAGGGTTTCATTTAAAACTACAGATTATATCATTTCTCAATTTAGAGAAAATTAGCTACTTTGACCTTGGACCTTTTGAATTTATAAAAGAAGACGATTATCCATTATATGCTCAGTCTCTTGCAGAAAGAATGAAAGCCGAAAAAGACAGTATGGGAATATTGGTGTGTAGATCCGGAGAAGGAATGGAGATAGCAGTAAATAGATTCAAGTGGATAAGAGCAGCTTTATGTAATAACAAAACTTTTGCAAAATTATCTAGAGAAGAAGACGACGCGAATGTTCTTGTTTTTTCCGCAATGATGTTTGATAGCAGCGAAGATTACAAAGATATTGTAAAAACATTTATAAATACAAATTTCAAAAATATTAAAAGATATAGAAGAAGAGTAAAGGAAATGAGCTAATATGGTTATTCCTGCAATATTAACAACAAAAAAATTAGAACTTTTAGAAGAAATATCTTTCGCCAAGAATTTATCAAGCAAGGTACATATAGATATAATGGATGGAACATTAACGAAAGAGAAAACTCTGAATCTTAATGAAATACCCAGTATTAAAGGTATTAAACTAGAACTACACTTAATGGTCAATAATCCTTCTTTATATAAAGAAGATATTGAAAGACTAAACCCTCAAACAATTATTGTCCATGTAGAAATTCCAGATTTTGAAAATGAAGTCACAAAATTGAAAGGTAATTGGGAAATTTTTGCTGGAGTAGATTTAAACACTGATATTACAGAACAAAAAAAATATATTCCTATAGTAGATGGGTTTTTAATAATGTCAGTTGAAATAGGACTTTCTGGGCAATTATTTAATAAACCTACATTAGATAAGGTTGCTTTTCTAAAGAAAGAACTAGTAAAAACAATAGGAGTAGACGGGGGAGTAAAAGAGGATAATATAAAAATGATAATGGACAGTGGAGCTAGCTATGCCGTATCTAATTCATCAATATATAAAGCTCAAAATATTAAAGATGCAATAGTTACATTAAACAGCATTTCATAAAATCCAAGATCTATGATCTTTTTCTATTAAATCATCGGCTTCTTTGGGCCCATCAGAGTTCTTTGTATATACCAAAGGCTCTCGGTCTTTAATATTTCTTTCAATTTTATCTACAATTCTCCATGAATTTTCAATCTCGTCAGTTCTTGTAAAATTCATTTGATTACCAAGAATACAGTCTGTTAATAATTTTTCATACTCACTTTTTAACTCTCCAAAATAATCAGAATATTTATACTCCATTTGTATATCAGTAATCTGGTAGTCCATTCCAGGCACCTTGCCAGCAAAATTCAATTTTATTCCAAGATCTGGCTGAATTATAAAAGAAAGTATATCCCCTTTAAATTGACCCTTAAATAGTTCTTTTTTCGTATTTTTAAATACTACGGAGATAATGGTTTTTTTTATGTTTAACAGTTTGCCTGTTTTTATATAGATAGGGACTCCGTCCCATCTTCTACTTTGAATATTAAGCTTCATTGCAACAAAAGTATCTCTTTTTGAATGAGGGTCAACATTTTGTTCTTCCCTATATCCTTCATATTGTCCTTTAATAACATCCGTTATTAAGATTCTGGATATTAAGGAATTCTTCTCATACCTAATACGATCTTCTTCAAAAATCTTAGGTTTATTCATAGTTAAAATTGCTAACATCTGTAAAATATGATTCTGAAAAACATCTATTATTACCCCAGTTGCATCATAAAAAGCTCCTCTTTCACCAATCCCAATATCTTCTAATAATTGTATCTGAATACTATCTATGTATTTATTATTCCATATGTTCTCAAAAATATTATTTGCAAATCTAAAAGAAAATATATTTTGTACAGGTTCTTTCCCAAGATAGTGATCAATCCTGTATATCTGTTTTTCTGAAAACCCAGATACCAATGTTTTATTAAGATCTTCTGCAGATTTTAGATCTGTACCAAAAGGTTTTTCTAATACTATCCTCGAAAATGTATTATGGTCGCTACATTGTTTGTTTAGCCCCGAGTCTTCAAGGTTTTTACTAATTATTTTATAAGATATGGGTGGTACCGCTAAGTAGAAAATTTTAGAAAAACAATCATTGGGATATATTCCTTTGAGTTTTTTTATATCTTCTAAATTCTGAAAATCAAGATTTATATAGTGAATTTTTGAAAAAAATTTATCTAAATCCTCCTCTTTAAGATGATCATGTATTAATGCTTCTTTTATGTATCCCCTAAGCGTAGAATTAAAACTTGAATCAGAAAAATCTTTCCTCCCGATTGCAAAAATCTCTATTTCATGATTTATCATCATATTTTTATAGAGATTAAAGAGAGAAGGAAATAGTTTTTTATGTGCTAAATCCCCTGTAGCGCCAAAAACAAAAATACCTAGAGACTCTTTTTTGTTTTTGTTACAGTGCTTATTAATCATCTTTTAAATTCTTATCCAAAACTTGCCTTTCTTCTTCAAATCCTGGTTTTGAAAGTAAGGCATACATGTATTCCTTTCCTTTCTCAACCCCTGGTTGATTGAAAGTATCTATTTCCAACATACTCCCAAGATACGAGCATGCAAGTTCAAAAAAATAAAAAAGTCTACCCATAGTCTTTGGAGACATATTATCTAAGATAATTGTTCCGTTTGATCTTTGGTTTTCGCGCAATGACAATGCTGTAGCCTCTCTTTCTATAGAAATTAATTCTCTGAAGCCTTTCCCATTAAGATATTCAAGTTCTTTTATATCTGTTTTTATTCGTGGATCAGTATCAAAGATTTCTCCAAAAATAAAGGTTACTATTAAATCATTTGGTCCTTCATTGTACAATTGTAATTGAGAGTGTTGGTCTGTCGACCCGAGCGATGCTATTGGGGTTATTCCAGTATTTACAATACTCCCGTTTATATCAAGTTTCTTCCCCAAACTTTCTGCCCAAAGTTGCCTATACCAAAAAGCAAAACTCCTTAGCTTTTCAGCATATGGCATAACTACGCCTATATTTTTACCATATAATTTATGAGATAAAAAATTAAGCTCTGCAAACATCAATGCATCATTGGAATATGGACTTAAACTTGAACATTTATCATCAACTTCTCTTGCACCAGAAAGGAATTCTTCTGAATCTAGACCCATCACTTCGGCTGTTAACATCCCTATGACTGATAATACAGAAAATCTGTCTCCTACATCAGAAACACCTTCTATTATATTAATGCCTTCTTTTTGTGCAACTTTATAAAGAGAACTTTCTTTGGCCCCTCCAGTGGGAGAACTTGTTGTTACATAAATATTTTTGCTCACATATTGAGCACCCAATTTCTCTTTAATGAAATTTATAATATATAAAAATATAGCTATTACTTCCACTGTCTCTCCGGACTTAGAGATAATATTAAAAACTGTTTTATCTAGATCATCAAGATTATTAAAAAAATCCGAAACCTGATCAGGATCCGTATTTGCACCTATAAAATCAACCTTAGTATCACTTTTTTGTTTTAAGGCCCCAACTATTGCCCTTGACCCTAAATCTGACCCTCCAATTCCTACAACTACATATTTTTTAAATTTTTCTTTTATATGCTCCCCAAGAGCCTTAATATCTGCAGTATCTTTATATATCAAGTCCCTAAATGTAAGGTCCTCCTTTCTAAATGTGGGTGATACAAAATCAAAGAGATCTTCTTTTTTTATAGCCTTATCCTGTACCTTAGGATAAAGCATATTGGTGTAATCGTATTTAATCATGATTTTATTTTGTTATAAATTCTTCTCCAGAATTGTGCCAGTCATCAAGGAACTGTTTTAAGCCTTTGTCTGTTAAGGGGTGATTATACATCTCCATAATAAACTGGTAGGGAGATGTTATAGCGTCAACCCCCATAAGACAAGCTTGTCTTATGTGTTCTACTGATCTTATAGATGCAAAAAGTATTTGTGTCTTGAAATCATAATTATCATAAACTTGAACCATGTCTTCTACAGCACCAACTCCATCTTCAGATATATCGTCTAATCTCCCTACAAAAGGGGAAACAAAATATGCTCCAGCCTTTGCTACGAGCAATGCCTGCATAGAAGAGAAAACTAAGGTTATATTCACACGTATACCCTCAGAAGATAAAGTTTTACAAGCTTTTAATCCCTCGGGTATACATGGTATTTTTACCACAACTCTTTTATCTAGGGATGCAAGAAGTCTTGCTTGGGATAAAATGCCTTCATAGTCTGTATTTATAACCTCTAAGTTTATAATACTGTCTTCCGGCATAATTCCAAATATTTCATTTACAAGATCAGCGTATTTCTTCCCACTTTTTGATGCCAATGTAGGATTAGTGGTTAACCCATCTATAACCTTTAAAGCTACAAGTTTCTTTATCTCTTTTGTATCTGCACTATCAATAAAAATTTTCATAATACTTTTTTTAATAAAATTAATTTTGCATATAGATGCTTAGGTCCAGACCCCTTGGATCTAGATCCTTGGGCCTAGGTCCTTTGAGCCTAGACTCTTAGTTCTTGGTCCTTTGGATCTTGGTCTATTGGACCTAAGACGGGAGAACCATTATTCTCTTTGATCAGCCTATGCCCCCCAAAGCCATTTCTCATTAGAGCCAAAACTTTATTTGCATAAAGACTATTCCCTTTTGATGAAAATCTAGAAAACAATGCGTGAGATACTGTCTCAAAAGGCACCCTTTTATCAATGGCCTCTTTCAACGTCCATGCCCCCTCTCCATTGTCCTCTACTATGCCTTCAATTTCATCCAAATTTGGAGAATATTGACCCATCTGTTCTTGAGTAATCTTTGTTAGATATGATTCTATAATACTGCCATGATTCCATACGCCTAAGAGATTTTTTATGTCTATATCTTTGTACTCCCCATTTTTTATAAGATTAAGTCCTTCTGCTATTGACTGCATCATCCCATACTCTATAGCGTTGTGGATCATCTTAACATAATGTCCAGACCCGGCAGGTCCAATATATAAATATCCATTTTTCTCTGCAACTGCCTCAAAAATCCATTTGTGACTATCAAAAACATTTTGGTCTCCCCCAATCATCAAACATGCACCTGATCTTGCTCCAAGCATTCCACCACTAGTTCCACAATCTAAAAAATCAATACCTGCAGCTTCAAGTTTTTCATGCCTTGAAATTGAATCTCTAAAATATGAGTTTCCCCCATCAATTATTAAATCTTCGGTTTTTAGTTGTTTAACTATACCCTCATTGTCATCAAATAAAACTGCCTCTACAGGCGCTCCCTGAGGAACCATTATCCAGATAACCTTTTTTCTCCCTTCAAAAAAAGAAATTAGCTCTTCTGTTGAAGTAGCTGTCTTTATACCATTTTTTGATGCCTCAACCCGACCATCTTCACTTCTATTATAACCGTAAACATACATCCCCTTATCCTGAAGATTCAAGGCTAGATTTAATCCCATTTTTCCAAGTCCAATTATTGCTATTTCATGTTTATCCATTAGGTCCTTTTTTTGTCTAAATATTTCAAAATCATTCTTTAATTAAAAAAATCCTACAAGGCGAAGCATCAAGGCCTTCAAATTTTAATGGTGCTCCAATAAAAGTATACTCTCCATTTTCTACATTTTGCAACACCAATCCTTCTGCAATAATAACATTGTGATCAAACAAAAATTTATGTATTAAATCTTCACTATGAAATTTTTTTACTGATGGGCCATCTGTAGCCAGAAGTTTTATTTTTTTCTGTACAATATATTCTGCCGCACTAGGCTCTAGGTATATAAAATCAGGATGAAACTCCTCAAACCCTCTAATAGAATTTTTAGTCTTTAGAACTAATATTTTATTAGGCTCTGTATTCTCAGGACTAGCCATTTTAATGTCATCTTCTGTTATTGAGATTTCAACATCAGTTAAATCAAGAACTGTACATTTTCCTATGAAGGTATCTAGGGGAATATCAGAAATAGACAATCCTTTATCTTTCATATGCAAAGGAGCGTCTATGTGTGTACCAAAATGAGATCCCATTGTGATCTTTGAAACATTAGATTTTCCTGTAGTTAAAGTTGACTGGAAGGTCGTATCAAATATTGGGTTCCCTGGATAGATGGGAGTATTGTCATCTAAAAGTTGAGATACATCAAAGATTTTCATGTTATAACTATACCCCTTAAATGTGTCTATTGCAAATGATTATATGCATAACACTCAATTATATAACCCTT
>JAJZDR010000089.1 GCA_021805885.1 bacterium
AAGTGTCAAAGATAAATAATTTATCAAGAGATATTGCCTTAGCTTTGGCAGCACCATCTGGCACTGTAAGAATAGAAGCTCCTATCCCAGGAACATCTCTTGTTGGGATTGAAGTTCCTAACTCTAAGTTCCAAATAGTAGGATTAAGAAATATTATAGATACACCAGAATTTAATAATCCAAAAATTAGACTTCCCTTGGCTATGGGAGAAGATGTTACAGGAAAGATAATAATAAGAGATCTAGCTGCAATGCCTCATGTCCTTGTAGCAGGATCTACTGGGTCTGGAAAAAGTATGTTGATAAACTCATTTTTGATGGGACTGTTATATAGACACTCTCCTGATACACTAAAAATTATTATGATCGACCCAAAACATGTAGAACTCTCCGTATATAATGGAATTCCTCATTTATTAACTCCAGTAATTACTGATATGGACAATGTAAACAATGCATTAAAATGGGCAGTAAGAGAGATGGAACAAAGATATAATGTTCTAAAGGCTGAAGGCGCAAGAAATATAGATGGATACAATGAAAACAAGGATAATGCAGAAAAGATGAGTAACATTATTATAGTGATAGATGAGATGGCAGATTTGATACTGGCAAAAGGAGCAGATATAGAACATTCAATAGTAAGGCTTGCCCAGATGGCTAGAGCAGTAGGAATACACCTAATTCTTGCAACACAAAGACCTTCTGTAAATGTTATAACTGGGCTTATAAAAGCAAACATTCCAGCACGTATATCATTATCCGTAGCATCAGTTATAGATTCAAGGGTCGTGCTGGACCAACAAGGAGCAGAAACATTGCTTGGAAAAGGAGATATGCTTTTTAAAGCACCTGATCTCGGAAAGACTATGAGACTCCAAGGTGCTCTAATTAGTGAAGAAGAAATATCTAAAGTTATAACTTTCATCTCTGAACAAGTAACAGAATTTACATATAATGAGGAGATACTCACTCCTTTAAGAGAAAACGTTCTACGTGGAGGTGATGGATCATATGACGATAATTTGTTTCCTGAGGCAGTAAGAATTGTTGTAGAAGCACAGCGTGGCTCTGCATCAATACTACAATCAAAGCTTAAAATAGGCTATGCTAGGGCCGCAAGATTGATACTGGAACTTGAAAATAGTGGGGTTGTAGGACCTCAAGACGGATCCAAGCCAAGAGATGTCTTAATTGATGATGCAGAAAGTTTTTTGCAACCTTAATTATCCTAAAGTTAAAATTTCAGGAGAACCATCAGTTATTAATATTGTATGCTCAAAGTGTCCAGATAAAGAATGATCTTGAGTCCTAATTGTCCAACCATCTTTTTCTATATAAATATCTGGTTTCCCCATATTAATCATACTTTCAATTGCTAATGTCATATTCTTTTTTATCTGCATACCAGTTTTTGGTCTTCCATAACCTAGAATATATGGGTCTTCATGTAATTTGTATCCTATACCATGACCTGAAAGTTCTCTTACAACAGAATACCCCACCTTTTTAACAGGAACTTCCATTGCATAAGATATATCTCCTATAAATGACAAATTTTTTGCAGCCTTAATACCTTCATCTCTAGATTTTTTAACTATATCAAGAAAAGATTGTACGTTTTGATCTTTTTTATCACCAGCAATAAAAGATACTGCTGCATCAGTATATAGACCCTTATAAATAACCCCATAATCTAGTGATACAACATCTCCATCTTTAATAGTATATGAACTTGGTATCCCGTGAACAACTTTATCATTAATGCTTATACATAGAGACTTAGGGTATCCTTTATACCTTAGAAATGCTGGTTTAACATCATGCTCTCTACATAATTCTTCCGATATTTGGTTAAGTTCATTCTCTGATATTCCAGGCTTTGATTCATTCTGTAAAATTTTAAGGATCTTTCCTAATATTTTACCTCCATGTCTCATATATTTTATCTCTTCACTTGTTTTTGGTTTCATACTAATTTATTATATATTTTAGGATTGTAGTATATATTATATCAACACTTAAAGTTGCATCTATATCAATAGCTCTTTTTTTATAAAAATTCCTTATTTCATTTTCATTTTTGTGGTAATTATATAATCGTTTCAATATGGCTTTATCAGAAACATCCAATCTTTCTTTCCCTTCCTTTTCACGACCTAATATCCTTTCTTTAGATATTTTATCATCCAGATTAAAAATGAAAACAAGATCTAAAAATTTGTTGTTTCTTTCTAAATACTCATCTAATAGTAGAGCTTGCTTTTTAGTTCTTGGGTATGCATCCAGTATTATTTTATTACTATTTAGCTTATCAAGTTTTATAAATAACATTTCTGATATAATAGAATCTGGAACCCATTCTCCATTTTTCCAATATTTCAAATACAGCTCTTTTCCAATCTTAGTACCGTTTTCATATTCTTCTCTTAATATTTCTCCTGTAGATATGACACTAAAACCTTTATTTCTATAAAGTTTTTTACTTTCTACCCCTTTTCCACACCCAGAAGGTCCTATAAAAGAAATTATCATATAGCAATATTAACAAAATACATATACTAATACAAAAAAGTTTAAGTTTAATAGATACAACAAACCTTAAAAATTTGATAGTATGTATAATATATGCCTCCAGAATATATAAGAAAACAATCTATACAATTTTTCGAACTATCTTTATTAGTTTTTATTCTATTTCAGGCTTTCTTTACTTTTTTAAAAAACCCATTTTACAACTTTTTTCCATTTTCTAACTTCTATATTACTATAATTGGATTTCTATTCATCATAATCCTCAATCGTATATATATAAAAAGCAATAATATATACATAAAACTTTTAAGGTATTTAATACTTTTGTTAACAGCAATAGTTGAGATCCATATTGCAGGAGCAAATTCAGATATATATTTAATACTTATATTATTTTTGGAAATACAGATTGCTACAGAAGTAAATTCCATTAAGAATGCATTATATATATTCTCAGCAATATTTATCTCGTTCTTTATACTATTACTTTTCCAAAGTATGAGTGTTACGTATGTGTCTTCAGCAATATTTTTAGGATTGATAACATTAGGTGCAATAATATTACTTTTCATACGATACAATGCAGATTCTTTAAATAAATTAGAAAACCTAGAGGCTGATATAGAAAATAAAAAAATTATAAAAACCTCTCAAGAAAATTTTCTCTCTATAAATAAAAACATCCTAAAAGAAGAATTCGCTCATATAGCAGAAACATTGATAGATGATAACACATTGCTTTATGAGACATATAAGGACAGTGTATATATGCAAAATTTATTTATACAAAGAGAAGATTCATTAAAGCTACTATCTATTAGTCTTGACATTGTAAATTTATATGAAGAAATAATACAAATACAAAAAGAATTTAGTATCTTTTATGATGCAAGAATAGAATATAAAATTCAGGATAAAGAGGCTGGACTTAAAGATCAAAATATTTTGATGGACAAAGAAAAACTTAGATCTTTACTAAGGCTTATTTTCATATTTATACAAGAGAACAATATTTTGAATACTATTATAGATATAAAAACTACACCTCAAGGAGTATCATTTGAGATTACATTTCCTCAAAAATTTACAGCCTATTTTGCTGGGAAAACTATTGACCAAATACAAAAAGATATTACATGGTCAAATATTTTAATGATATATTCAAAAATAACAGGCAATGAATATGTTTCTGGGGAAAGTTTTATATCTACCACCTTTATTAAAATATGAATAAAGATATAAAAAAACAAATAATAGATAGGAAAACTCAACATGACTCTATGGAAATTACTGTGATAGCAATAATAATAGCTTTATTCATGGTTATAAAAAATATAGCATCTTTTAGCAATATATACATAATAGGTTTGAATATGATTCCAGTAATTCTTATTATTGGTTTTTTTATTATCTATTATGTATATTATCCAAAGAAAAATTATTTTAATAACAAGAAAAATAAACTTGAATATATATTAATACTTCTTGAACTTTTATATTTTATAGTAGCTTCAGGGGGATTATATGTTGGGGGTGGTATAAATTCAGTTGCTATACTTGTATTCTTTCCCTATATTGTATCAATAATTATAGATCCAAAAGATTCAAATATTTTCCTATCATACTTATATATAGATATAATCCTTTTTATTACACTCTTGATTTTTGGATTTTATTTATTTGATTTTACGGCACTTTTTATAATTAACATATTTATGATAATTATAGGCATTTTAATAAAAACATTCGCTGACATAATGATGTTTAACTATCTGGAACTTGTAGAAAAAAATACAGAAGAAGATGCTTTTGAAAATGATAAAAGAGAAAATACAAATTTTCTAAAAACTGCTATATCAGAAATTGATGAATTTATAAAAAAAATATCAATTCGTAAAGATATGAAAAAAAATATTATAGAACTTAAACTTGTTGAACAAAAATTTAAAGATAGGCAAGAATTGATTGATGGAGGAAAGTTAAATATAGGGATATTCCAATTCAATAAACTTGTATCGTTAATACTACAAGAGCTTTTTCCTATAATAAAAAATAGGGGTATACAGATACAATACCTTCCATATATTAATGAAGATTTGGAGATAAATAATGATAAAGATAAGATATATTCTATCCTTTTATATTGTATCGAAAATGCAATATTATTTTCTAACAACGAAGGGATTTTAACAATAATAACAAAAAAAGAAAGAGATACCATTAGTGTTTCTATACGTAATAATACAGATACTGAAATAGACTTTAAACATTTATTCAAAATAGGAAGTACCAGTAAAAAAGGTACTAGAGAAGGAGTTGGACTTTACATTACAAAACTATTTTCTGATTTGACAAAAACAGATATAAATATACATAAAGATTATGCAAACCTTATCATAGTAGATTTAAAAGTGAAAATTATTTTGTAGGACTTATGAGTAACTTGAGTATGAACGAGTTATAAGGTGCGATTTAATATTTCTTATTAAAGTTAATATAACTACCACGATAATAAGAATACTTGTTCCTCCAATTGCAACACTTGTTATATTAGTATAATACTGAACCACAAGCGGTATTAATGCAATAATAGTCAAAAATATTGCTCCAACAAATGTAAGCTTCAATAAAATATTGTAAATATAGTTTTCTGTTTGTTTACCAGGTCTAAAACCAGGGATAAAACCTCCTTGTTTTTGAATATTATTTGCTACATCATGTGGTTTAAATACTATAAAAGTATAGAAGTACGTCATAAATATTATAAGTACTCCATATATCATTCCATAATATAATTGATTAGATAGTCCGTTATAAACAAACACTGCAACATGGTGTATTAATACATTTTTGCTGGTTTCTAATATTTTAGATAGTTCTGTCGGTAATAGTACAAGAGAAAGTGCAAATATAATAGGCATAACACCTGCTGTGTTTATTTTTATTGGTATATAGGATTTATTCCCACCAACAAGCTGTACCCCACGTGTCATACGAGTATAGTTAACAGGAATGTTCCTTGATGATTCATTGATAAGTACTATAGCAATTACCATCCCAATAAATAGTAATAATAGTACTAATATGATAATACCATTAATACTTTGTGATACTGCTGCTGATATTAATGATTCTGGCATAGCAGCTAAAATACCAACAGCTATAAGTAGAGAAATACCATCTCCAACTCCATATTCAGTAATTAATTCCCCTAACCACATAAGAAATATTGATCCTGCTGTCATTGTAATTATAAATGTTGTAAGGCCCAATGGATCAAGGTTAGAAATTATAGGGGTTTGAGACACCCCAAGAAGAAATTTATAGATTCCAAATGATTGAAGTGCCGCAATAGGAACTGTTAGATATCTTGTGTATTGATTTATAATTTTCTGTCCACGCTCACCTTGTTCCTGCAATTCTTTTATCTTAGGTACAAGATAAACTAAAAATTGGAATATAACAGTAGCAGTAATAAAAGGACCTAACCCTATACCTACAATCGCAGCTGTCTGCAAAGTACCTCCAGAAAATATATTTAGAAAACTTAAAGCTTGATTGTTCTTAAAAAGCGATGATAAAACAGTTACATTAACTCCAGGAACTGGTATTGATGCAAATATTCTAAATACTACAAGAAGTAATATTGTAAATAGTATTTTTCTTCTAAGCTCTGGACTATTATAAAGCTCTCGAATAATATAAAAAACTTTTTGCATTAGATTATCTCACCATTTGCTAATTTTATTTTATCCAAAGATGATTTCGAAAAAGACATCTTATCATTTTTAAATGATAGTTTTTTTGATAACTCTCCTCCTGCCAATATTTTAACTGTCTTCTCTCTTTTTACTATTCCAATTTTTTTCAATCCATCATACGAAACCATATCATTTTCTTTAAATAACCTATCTACATCTTTTAAATTTAAAACAGCACATTCAGGTTTTTGTCTTTTAAATCCTTTAAGATATGGAAGTCTTAATATCAAAGGGTTCTGTCCTCCCTCGAAAAATGGTGATATATGAACACCTGATCTAGATTTTTGACCTTTAGTACCCCTACCTGCTGTATGTCCACCTTTACCTGATCCATAACCTCTTCCTACTATTTTTTTTGATCTTTTTACAATTTTATTTTTAATTAACATATTATCTTGCCTTTAAATTTTGTAAAGCTAAAAAACTACAGTATATATTTGCTTTTTTATTAGTAGATCCCAGTCTTTTGGACAAAACATCTTTAACTCCAGCAAGTTCAAGAATTGGTTTAATATTTTTCCCTGCTATAATTCCTGTTCCATGTACTGCTGGCTTAAAAAGCATTTTTGCAGCTTTAAAGTCTTGTGTGATTTCATGTGTAATAGTATTCTCTGTAAGATTTATTGAAATTACAGATGCTCTAGCCTTTCTTATTGCTTTTTCTATAGCAAATTTAGGGTCATTACCTACACCTTTTCCTATTCCAATCCTACCATTTCTATTACCAACTACGACCATAGCTGAGAACCTAAATCTTTTAGCTCCTTTTGTAACCTTTGTAACTCTTTTTGTCTCAAGAATATAATGCTCATAATCAGATATAGGAGTCTTATCCTCCAGACTTATTTCATCTATAATTATTTCTTTTATTTCTGTTACATTTTCTTTTTTTGCCATAATAATTATCTTTTGGATCTAGATCCTTTAAAATATTAAACCACTTTCCTTAGCTCCATCAGAGAAAGATTTTACTCTCCCATGAAATCTATATCCGCCTCTATCAAATACAACAGCTTTTATACCTTTTGATACTGCTATTTTACCAAATTCTACACCAAGATTATATGATCTCTCTGTTTTATCCTTCCCATCCTTTATAACTTTAGTAGACATACCAATAATTGTCTCACTTTTATCATCATCTATTATCTGTACATATATATCCTTATTAGATCTAAAAACAGATAGTCTGGGTCTTATTTTAGTCCCTGATACTTTTTTTCTTATAATTTTATGTCTTTTTAATCTTCCTTGTAATTTTTTCATATAATCTGAATCAAAATTTATTTAACTGTAGCCTTACCACTCTTTCCGGCTTTTTTAATTACAAATTCATCCTTATACCTTATACCTTTACCTTTATATGGTTCTGGTTTCTTAACTTTCCTTATGTCTGCACTTATTTGTCCAACTAACTGTTTATCTATACCACTTACTTTTATTTGATTGTTATCATATACCTCAAACTTTATCCCTTCAACTTTTTTAACTTTTACAGTATGTGAATAACCTACATTTAAAACAATATCCTCACCTTCTAATGCAACCCTATATCCTATACCTTGTAATGCAAGTTCTTTATAGAAACCTGTTGACACACCTGTAACCATATTATTTATAAGTGATCTATATAGACCGTGTAAAGATTTGTCCTCTTTAGAATCTGATTTTCTTGATATTTTAATAAGGTTATCTTCTTGAATAATTTTTACCCTATTTAAATAGTGCATTCTAAGTTCTCCTAATTTTCCTTTGACAACAACTTCGTCACTGTTTATTTCAACATTAACACCTTCTTTTAAATCTATTGGCAATAACCCTATTCTTGACATAATAATTTACCAAATTTTACAAATAATCTCTCCACCTACCTTATTTCTTCGCGCCTCACTATCAGTGATAACGCCTTCGGGTGTAGATAGTATACAAAAACCAAGTCCATTTAAAACTTTTGGTATATCTCTATATGATGAATATACCTTCAAACTTGGTTTCGATACCCTTTCTATTCCTGATATCACACTTTCACCCTTTTTATACTTTAGGGATATTATTATATCATGTTCTTTGATTTCATAACCTTTTATGTAGCCCCTTTCTTTAAGAACTTTCACTATATCCTCTTTTATAGTACTTAAAGGTACTGACACAATTTCCTTATCTCTTAATATCGCATTTCTTATTCTTGTTAATAAATCTGCTATTGGATCACTCATAATTAAACCTACAATAAATTACATATAATTATTCTATACCATGCTACCATGATGACTTCCTTACTCCAGGAAGCTTCCCTTCGTGTGCTAAATGTCTTAAGCATATTCTACAAACCCCAAAATCTCTAAAATATGCTCTGGAACGACCACAGATAGTACATCTGTTATACCTTCGAACTTCAAATTTCATTTTTTTTACTCTTTCTTGTTGTTTATCAACCAATGCTTTTCTTGCCATATTACTTTTTTTCTAAATTATCATTTGCTACAGGTTCCTTTACTAGAGGCAACCCAAGATATTTAAATAAAATCTTTGCATCCTTGTCATTTACTGCTGTTGTAACAATCGTAATCTGTAGAGATTTTACCTTATCTCCATACATTTGTGCAACTTCAGAGAATACTGAGTGTTCTTTTATGCCTATTGAGTAGTTACCTTTGCCATCAAAAGAACTTAATGTTAACCCTCTAAAATCTCTGAAACGAGGAATAACAATATCAACTAACTTCTGATAAAAATCCCACATCCTATCACTTCTTAGAGTAACTTTTACTCCTATATTCATACCTTCCCTTATATGAAAATTAGATATAGAAGCCCTTGCCTTTGTTGTAACAGGAACTTGTCCAGTGATTGCAGTAATTATTTCTCTCATCTGATCTAATGCTTCAGGGTTATTGGGTACAGAATCAGATACTCCAGAATTAATTATTATCTTAGATAAACTTGGTACTGCAAAAATATTATCCATTTTCATTTCTTTTGCTATATCTTCTCTTAATTTTTTGTTATATTTTTCTTTCAAACTATTCATACTGAACTATTTATATTATACTTTTACATTTTTTACAGCTTCTTTCTTTTATACCTTTTTCATTAATTGTATATCCTACTCTCGTAGGTTTGTTACATTTAGGGCATATTAATTTAGCTATGGAGACATCTATCGCTTTTTGTCTATCCACCATACCAGAACCTTTTACAGCTTTTTTGTATAGTCCAACACCATCAACGAATATCTTATTTTTCGCAGGTAATACTTTTGATACTTTAGAAATATTCCCTTTCTTATTCCCGCTCAATAATTGTACTGAATCCCCTTTTCTTATTTTCATAATACTTCATCTGCTAAACTAACTAACTTATTAAAACCCCTATCTCTAAGTTCTCTTGCTACTGGACCGAAAATAGCTGTTCCTCTTGGATCTCCGCTTTTCGGATCAATTATTACTGCAGCATTATCATCAAACCTTATATATGAGCCGTCTTTTCTTCTTACTTCTTTGCGCGATCTAACAATTACAGCTGTAACCATATCATGTGCACTAACTTGACCCCCTGGAGAAACTTTTAAAACAGTGCATTTCACCCTATCTCCAACCCTTGAAAATCTTCTAAATGATACACCTAAGGACCCTAGAACTTTTAATTCCTTTGCCCCTGTATTATCTATACATTTTATTCTTGATTCATCTTGTAACATAATTATTTGACTCCAGAATTTTTAATATATTTAAAACTTATTCTTTTAGAGATAGGCCTCGTTTTTATGAATGCAATTTCATCTCCAACATTCAATGTATCATCAATCTCACATGCAACCAAATATATCTTTGTCTTTTTTATTAACTTTTTATATAGAGGATGTGGAACATATCTTAATACCTTTACTCTTATACACTTACTTCCATTAACTTGAGGAAGTAATACTGTCCCTCTTAATATTTTTTTGACCTTTGGTTTAGATATATTAGGTTGCATGTGA
>JAJZDR010000022.1 GCA_021805885.1 bacterium
ATGGGGAAGTTTTATCAATAGCTTCTGCATCATCAAACCAACATATAGATGCTGGATCAAAAATTATACACAATGCTTCCAATACAACTTCAAGAGTTATATCTAAATCTATATCAAGGGATGGTGGGAGAACAACATATAGAGGTCTTCTTAGGGCAGAAGATAATATAGAAAGGATGAAAGCTAATGTAGTTTGTGATGCCTTGTTGATGGATGCAGACTCAAGAACAGATACTTACCCTACTATCGATGTAGATAATGCCAAAAGACCCTTGATACAGCATGAAGCTAGTGTATCTAAAATAGGTGAGGATCAATTATTCTATCTCCAGTCTCGTGGTTTAGACTATAATGAGGCAACAAGCCTTATTGTTAGTGGTTTTTTGGAGCCTATAGCCAAGGAACTGCCAATGGAATATGCAGTTGAGCTAAATAGGCTGATTAAACTTGAGATGGAAAATTCTGTAGGCTAATGAGCAGTATGAAGACTATATATTTAAAATTATCAGAAAGTTCAAAAAAAGAGTATATAAATAAATATATAGTAAAAAAGGGAGAGACTCTAAATTATATATTGTTTGCTGATTGTCCTGGAGAATATGACATAGATCTTGATTTTACACTGCAAGGTGTTGATTCTCGTTGTTATGTTTATGTACTTGAAGTTGGGCATATGAGTAAGAATAAAACTATACATAAACTTGATCTTGATATTAAATCTATACATAAATCCCCTGATACTAATGCAAAAACTATAGTAAGACGTGTTATGTATGACAATTCTCAGTCTTTTATTAAAGGACTAATAAGGATAGATAGGGAGGCACAACATTCCTTTGATTATTTTGATGAAAAAACACTGCTCCTGTCTGATAATGTTATATCAAAAGTTATACCGGCTTTAGAAATATTACCAGATAATGTTAAGGCATCACATAACTCAGCTATGTCAGAGATTAATAACGATGAAGTGTTCTATCTTGAATCAAGAGGACTAAATAGAAATGTTGCAGAAAATTTAATTGCTAAAGGATTCTTAAAAAGTCAGCTATATTCTATGAGAGAAAATAGAATATATGATAAAATTATGTTAGATATTGATAATCGATTTTTATCTATTATATAACATATGAAAATATTATTAGGTGATATAAATGATTTTCTACTTCACAAGTCGGTAATATCCAAGAATGAACTGGGAGAATTTGTTGTATATAGGATGGAAAATAGAGTTTTCATGTTTGAAAATATGTGTTCACATGAGAAATATCCACTTTTGGATGGTATTATTCAAGAAGATTCAGAGAGTATTATTTGCATTCATCATGGGGCTCAATTTGATCTTAATACTGGATCGGTACAATCACTGCCAGCAACAAGACCAATCAAAGTTCTAAAAACCTTAGTTAGGGATGGCAAGTTATATGCTATATATAATGGATGAAAAAGCAATGCTGTGTTAAATAGGTTGCATATATTCTAGTCTTCCTTTTCAATTGAACGTTTTGGTTAACAAGTGATGTTGACAAAAATCTGAATAGTGATTACAATGTAATTACTATGTTAACAACAATTGTTACTGTTGGAAATTCTAAAGGTATTCGTATACCTAAGCTTTTGCTTGAGGAGAGTGGGTTTAAGGATAAAGTTGAACTCACTGCTAAGCGTGGTGAAATTAAAATAACAGTTCCATCTAAAAAGCGAATGACATTAAATGAGGAGTATGTCCTTAGCTTAAGTAGTCTAAGTGATTGGAATACAGATGAGGAGGATAGTGCATGGGCATATTTACAGTAGGGGATGTAGTACTTATTAATTTTCCTTATGCTGATTTTACAAAATTCAAAAGGAGACCTTCACTGGTAGTGGGACAGGCAGAATTTAATAATTTAATCCTTTGTCAGATTACTTCAAAAGCTGAAGTCAGTAGACGAGCTATTCATCTGAGCAGTGAAGATTTTTCTGATGGTCAACTCAAATTTGATAGTTTTATTCGTCCAGACAAGATTTTTACTGTTGAACCTTTAATTGTTATAACTAAAATTGGACATTTAAAATCCAGAAAAATTGAGAAAGTAAAAGGAGCATTAAGGAAATTGTTCATTTGAATTCCTATTTTATAATTCGAAATTTAATTTCACTTTTGGAGCTAGCCCCTTTAGATCTAGATCCTTTTATTGATTAGGTAGTATAAAATCTGATATACTCTAAACTGATACTTTGATGGTATAAGTTATGCGATTAACAAAAAAAGAAGATTATGCAATTTTGATATTATCAGTAATCTTCAAAAATACTAATAATAATAAAAGGATGAAGTTAAGGGAAATATCTCGATCTACAGGAATTCCATTAGCTTTTTCAAGAAAAATAGTATCTTATCTTAAAAGAGGAGAATTAATATCTTCGAAAGAAGGAATTAATGGTGGATATTTATTGAATAAAAATCCACAAGATATATCAATGAGGGATATATTTATATCTCTAGAGAAAAATCTTTCTCTTACAGATTGTTTTTTAGGTAATTGTAAATATTCTACAATCTGTAAAAGTGCTAGAATCATAAACAAAATAAACGAAGAGCTGATTTTAAAATTTGAAGAAATAAAATTAACGGATATATTATGAAAAATTCATTAGATAATTTATTAAATATAAACAATTTAAATGCTGGAATTGAAGACAAGGAAATACTAAAAGGTGTTAATTTTAGCATGGAAAGATCTAAAAGTAATAATCCTATACAGGCTATAATGGGTCCTAATGGGTCTGGAAAATCTACTCTTGCACAAGTTATTATGGGAGATCCTTCATATTCTATAAACTCTGGGAAGATAGAATTTTTATCAAAAGATATTACAAATTTATCTGTTACTAAAAAAGCCTTAATGGGATTATTTCTTTCTTTCCAACATCCAGTGGA
>JAJZDR010000004.1 GCA_021805885.1 bacterium
AATATCTTGGATGTCTCAATTAAAATTAGCATCCTCATTAACTGGGATTTTTGTTACTTATGCTATAAAACAGATTGTGTTAGGTAATAAATTAAATAATAAAATATTTTTAAATTTAGAAGAAATAGTAAAATAAAGCGTATAAAAAATTTATTGTGTTAGATCTTATTTTTCTCAATAAATTTATTAATCAGATCTAAGCCTTTTTTAATATTTTTTATTGAAGTGTTCCCTATAGATATTCTGATATAATTTTCCATTCCAAAATAAATTCCTGGAGTAACAATCACTCCATATTCTTTTGCTAGTTTAATCGAAAATTCTTCTGATTTATATTTTATATCTTTAAGTTTTGGAAATAAATATATAGTATTGCCATATGTATTTAAAACTAAATTTTTTGATTTTTTAATTTCTTTTATTGCTACCGCAAGTTTTTTTCCAATGTCTTCGATATTTCTTTTATGTTTTTTTACATCATGTAATTCATTTAAAAGACATGTTTGTATGAATTCAGGAACATTCGATACAGTTTCTGATATAAGTGATACAATCTTTTCTATAAATTCATTATTTGATATCAAATATCCTATTCTAAATCCAGACATCCCATAATTTTTACTAGCTGAGTTTATAATTACAATGTTTTTTAAATCTTTTGAAACATCTAGCATTCCATAATATTTTGTAGGAGAAAAAACTATATCAGAATACACTTCATCTGATATTATGGTAAGTTTATATTTTTTAGATATTTTTATTATATCTTGTAACTCTTTTTTAGAGAAAACTTTTCCAGATGGATTATTAGGGTTGTTAATAACAATTGCTTTTGGTTTTTTTAGTTTTTTTATGAAACTATCTAAATTTTTAGATTGAAAATTTAATTTGTTATCTAGTTTGAATATTCTTGGTACTATGCCTTCAATATTGGATTGAGTTTTATAGACTGGCCAGTATGGAGCCATTATTACTATTTCATCATCTGTATTAAATAAAATTTTCAGGGTTAGATAAAATAGACTTGATGCTCCGTTACCAATAGCTATATTATCTCTAGATACATTATTAATTGTGGCTAATTTTTCTAAAAGTTCTCTATTTCCTTTGGAGGATGAATATTTATATTCTCCGTTAATTAAGCTCCTTGTTAATTTTTTTATAGAATCTGAGGATATGAGCATATCTGTATCTCCACGTCCAAAGTCTATAATTTCTGTATCCTTTTTAGAATTACCTATAGCTTGACTAATCTTTATTGTTTCTTTTATTGATAAGTATTTGGTACTGTCAGAATAATTCATTTTATTCCATTTTAATGTATGATATATTATATCATAACATATACACTATTTATGTATAACAATAATGAATTCAGAAAAAAATTAGAAGATTTTTTTAACACAGATGTTGAAGATGAAATTAAATTTTTCATTAATACTAACAAAAATGATTTAGTAAAAAAAAGTCAAGAAAATGTACTTAAAGGCTTTCATCAATATGCTCCCAAAATAAAAGGCTATATGAAGTTTTTAAAAGAGAGGAGTATAAATATAGATAATATCAGGACAATCAATGATTTTGAAAAACTACCTATAACTACAAAAGATAATTATATATTGAAATATAATTTTGAAGATTTAGTAACCGATCTAGCCTATGTTTCATCAATTACATCTAGTACTGGTTCAACGGGTAATCCAATATATTGGCCCAGAGGTACGGTTAAAGATATAGACCTTGCTAAAGAATATGAATTTTTATTCCATTTAAATTATGGAATAAAAAATAAGAAAACTCTTATTATTGTTTCTCTAGGTATGGGTGTATGGAATAGTGCAAATATTACAATTGCAGCAAGTATCCTAATAGGGTATAAAGGTTATGAATCTACATTAATAACTCCTGGACTAAATATGGAAGAGAATATAAAAATTATTAAAAAATTTATACATAGTGAATATGACCAGATAATATTCATTGCATACCCAGGGTTTGTTAAAGATATTTTTAGAGAATGTATTATCAATGGAATAGATATAACAAAAAAAGATATTTTTGTTCTGGTTGGAGGAGAATCTATAACTGAAGAATGGAGACAATATATATATAACCAACTTGATAAAGAGAATGATGGGAAGAGAGTTGTTTCTTTAATAGGATCTTCTGAAGGAGGTATTGTTGCAATTGAGACACAATATACTAACTTATTAAAAATGTATTTACAGAAACATCCTGAAAAAATAAATGATGTTTTTGCTACAAAAACAATGCCAACAGTTACCCAATATAATCCGTTGGTGAAATACTTGGAAGAGTCAAATAACAATGTAATTCTTACCTATTTTGGAGTATTTCCTGCTATAAGATATGATACCAGAGATTCTGGAGGAATTTATTTTAAAGAAGAAATAGAGAAAAGGTTGGGTCGTAAATTTGATGTGAAGGATGAATTAAATCTACCAATTGTTTATATAAAAGGTAGGTCTGATGTTGCCCTTACAATATATTCAGTAAATATTTACATAGATAATATAAAACACATTACCTATTCTTTAGATTTGTTAAAATTTATAACAGGAAGATTTCAAGCTTATATTGAATATGATAAAGAAGAGAATCAGATATTTTATATTAAATTAGAACTGAATAGTGGAATAGATGAAAATACTCTAGATAAAAATTATATCCTAGAATATATTATTTCTAACTTAAGGAAATTAAACAGTGAATATAATAAATTATATGCTTCATTAGGTAAAAAGGTTTCTCCTATTATCTCATATGAAGAGTATGTAGAAGGTGGTTTGTTCTCACATGATAAACCTATTTATAAAAAAATAAAAAAATAAAAAAATGAATATTATAATTATCCTTACTTATTTATCATCTATACTAGTACTTTTTTTGGGGTTTCTAGTCTTCTATAATGGTACAAAGATATATAAAAATATAACATTTTTTTTAGTTGCGCTATTTTTCTTTTTTGTTACAATAATAAATTATTATTCATATCATCAGTCGAGTAATTACTTCACACTTCTTTTTATAAGACTTACGGTATTTTTTGCACTATCTGAAGTCACGACTTTCTATTTTTTTACGAGATCTTTTTTGAATGAATACAATAGTAGTGAGATAAAAAAGGTTTTATATTTTTCTACTTATTTTCTTGTTATATCAATAATAATATTATCTCCAATAACATTTGAAAGTGTTAAACTATATCCTACTATTACTCCAATTGTAGGACCAGGGATATTATTTTTTCTTATCTCCATGTTGGCTTTTATATTCTTATCAATAAGAAATTTATATATAAAATATAAGTCTAGCGTGGAATATGATAGATTACAGATAAAATATATATTGATAGGCTTTATGGCATTATTTCTACTAGTTATTATTTTTAATGTTATACTACCAATATTTCTTAAAAATACTATAATTTCATCTACTTTAACTAATTTTTATCCTTTAATTATTTTTTCTCTAGTATCATATTCTATTATAGAAAAAAGATTATTTAATATTACGGTTGCCGTAAGAGCTTTAAGTATATATATCTCAAGTTTCATACTCCTTATTTTATTTGATCTTTTAGTAGATTATGTTATAGCTTTTCAACTTACTTTAATAGAAATATTTATTGAAATATTATTTTCTACTTTAATAGTTATACTATTTCCTCTATTTCATGAATTATCGCAACAAATTTTAGATAAGATTATATTTAAGAGGATAAGTAATATAAATGAAGAGATTAACTATCTACTTGAATCTATTAATACAAATATAGACATAGATAAATTTTTTTCTATATTTAGTGAGTCTATAGAAAAAATATTTGGTATATCTAAAATAGCTTTTATAATTGTATCCTCAGATGGGTCATTAGATATTCATTCGATAGGTATTGACGATAAGCTTATTCAAGATAAAATTGATATTTTATCCAAGTTGGATGATGTATTTTTATTAAGTGAATCTAGAGATGAAGATTTTGAAGGATTGATTATAGAGGATGTAGACCTTATATTGCCAATAAAATCAGGGAATAATCTAATGTGCTTAATACTTCTTGGTAGAAAGCAATCTGGAGATCCGTATTACACAAATGATGTGAAAATATTACTTCAATTGAGGGTACAGATTGCAATTTTTATAACTAATTTGAGATTATACAAAGAAGTATTAAATTTTAATAATGAACTTGAAGGTAAAGTAAAAGTTGCAACTACAGAGTTAAATAAAAAAAATACTGAGCTTAAGAAGGCCAATGAGGATCTTGCTAGTCTAGATAAACTTAAAGATGATTTACTATCTATTGCATCCCATGAATTAAGAACGCCAGCAACAATAGTAAAAGGTAATGCCTATATGGCTAAATCTCTTGTAGATGAGCTCAAATTGAAATTAAAAGGGAAAGAATATAGGGATGATATGGAAAGATTGGATAGATATACTTCTAGGACTGTAGAAAGTATAGAGAATGAAATAAGAATAGTTAATACCCTTCTTGAAGCATCAAGATTAGGTAAAACTGATATAACAATATTACCAGAATATATAGATATATCTGCAATGATAGAATCACAGCTTATAGGATTTGGCAGAGATGCAGACTCTAAAGGTTTGAAGATAGAATATAAGGATAGTGGTGTAAAACATCAGGTTTTTGCTGATAAAACAAGAATTGAAGAGGTCTTGGGGAACCTTATATCAAATGCAATAAAATATTCAGATCAGGGAACTATTGTTATATCAATTGATGAAAATGACAAAGAATTAACAGTACATATTAAAGATCAAGGGATAGGTATAGCAAATGATGATATACCAAAATTATTTCAAAAATTCCATAGACTGAATAATTATACTGGAGATCCTAACGATCCACGATATTTACTTGTAAGGCCTGGAGGGACAGGGTTAGGCTTGTATGTTGTTAAAGGAATAATAGAAAAACATGGAGGTAGAGTATGGGTAGATTCAAAAGAGGGTGGAGGATCAACATTTTCTTTTACATTACCTGTATCAAAAGGAGAAAAGGCTCAAAAGCAAGATGATACTAAAGATATGTTCAAAAAGTTAGGTTTAAAGAGGGAATAAAATAACAATTAGGTATTAAAATAAGCCATACTTACGATAGAATATGCCAAGCTCTTTCAATAATAAAAGATTTGATGTACAATAAGGTATAATATTCAATCTTTAACAGGAGAGTTTATTAGGCAATTTTAAAATTAATGTATATGTATTTGTAAATACAAGAACCCTCAAGACTTATTGATCCACATTTAGTATTAATTATGTAATTGGTTATAATAATATTTATTATGGTCTATAGGTTTAAAGGATCTTATGTAAAGGAATTGCTAACCTTTATTATATATGGATATTTTGAAATAGTTAGTTTTATTTTATTTTTTTAAAGATCATGGCAAAGAATTTATTTGTTGGTAAGCTCCCATATAGCATCACAGATGCAGAGCTTGAAGAAGTTTTTGCTAAAGTTGGAAAAGTTGTTTCAGCTAAAGTAATAATGGATAAAGTTACAGGACAAGGCAAAGGCTTTGGTTTTGTTGAAATGGATACAGACGAAGATGCACAAAAAGCAGTTTCTGAGTTAAATAATAGTACATTAGACGGTAGGAATATCGTAGTTAATGAAGCTAGACCAAGAGAGCCAAGAGAGAATAATAGATATTAATCTAAGTTTCTCGTAACTTCATACAAGGACATACATTATGTATGTCCTTTATGTTTGTTGATCTAGTTATTTCTAGATGTTGACAATATACATTGTGGTGTATATCATAGAATTATGATAAGAAGCCAAATATATTTAACAGAGAATCAAATAAAATTTTTAAAAAGAATTTCCTTTGAAAAGGAAGTTACTATGTCTGATATAGTAAGAGAAGCTCTTGATGAAAAGTTCTCTTATAAAAAGAATAAAGTAAATAAAAATTCTGGAGATCTACTATTAAAAATTGCGGGATATGCTAAATTAGGAAAAACAAATGCTCCAAAGGATCTTGCATCTAATGTTGATAAATATTTATATAGATAATGAAAATTGTAGCAGATTCAAACTATTTTGTTGCCCTAGCATCCATTAATGATAATTTATATTCAACTGCTTTTAATCTAGCAAAACTGATTAAAGATCGGGAAGATAAAATATATATTAACAAATACATATTTTTAGAAATAGTCACTATAATATCTCAAAAAATTAGTAGAGATATATCAATAAAAGTGGGTAGGGACTTGTTAGAAAATACAGGAGAGATAGAAGTATTAGATATTGACAGTATTATGTTCCAGAAAACTTGGGATATTATTCAGAAGGTGAAAGATAAAAATATAAGTTTTGTTGACTGTTCATTGATTGTATTAAAAAATGAAATTGCCACAGATACAATATTGACATTTGATGTTACTGGTTTTACAAAGTTAAGAAAATTTTATAAATTCCAATACTACAAGTAACCTTAATTTAATTCTTTATATTTATCTTAATTGAAGTTGATTTTGCAGGTAGTAATCCAAATATTGAAAATATAGATGGATTATCTACAATTTTAACACTCTCTACACCTTTATTTTTTAAAATTTCTGTTTTTGCAAAACTAAAAGATTTACCTTTTATGTTAGAAATTATATTATTTGCATTTAAATTCTTAAATTCTACCCCAGAATATGATACATCTATTTGAATTGTCCCGTTTGGGGTTACAGATACTTTATTAATAGTATATTTAATGCTCTTTATAGTGTTTTGATTAGTTGTTAAGCCATTTTCTAGTACTTTAGATATATTGGTTTTGCTATATGCTTGTCCTTCGCTTTTTGTTTGTTCTGATAAATTTAAAACTTGTGCCGCAGTTCCAGGTTGATTATCAAATGTAGTATTGATAACAACATTTTTTACTGATGAAGGTACAAATACAAGCCCATTTCTAACCTCTGAACTGAGTTTAGAATCTCCTTCTTGAAAAAGTTTTTGTGAAAGTGAATTTTGTAAATTAGTTTGATCCTGGGCTGAGACTACTTGTTCAGTTTTAGAAGTGTAATTACCCCCGGAAAAAGCATTTTGATTATACCCAGTGATATTTGATATTCCTTGTACAGACCAAGTTTGTCCTTGTCCTTCAGGGGTATTAGTTTGTGCTGTTACACTAACAGACACAGTTCCTGGGGCTGATATTGGAGAAGATTGTTGGGGGACTGACACTGAGCTATCTGTAGTACATGTATATCCATCTGTGGCAGTTAGAACAGTTCCTTGAGGAACTGTAACAGATTGTGAAGTATTATAGTTTGCAAGTGTTACTGTACCAGTTGCATAGGATCCAGAGGAAACTGTTTTAGTTCCAGTTGTATTTGCATATTGAGATCCTGATTCTGTAGCTGTTATTACACTAGATGGGATTTTCATATTTGAAGGAGAAATTGATGATATATTTGGATCCGCTATTACTGTAGTAGTTCCAGATATTTTACTTCCTTTCATTAAAACAGTAATATTAGCTTTTGTTAGGAAAAGAAAATATATTATAAATATAATCAATAAGATAAGTATTACTACGCCTACTATTATTTTGTTATTTCTTGCAAAATTTTTATTTTTTGTGAAAATAGGACTCTTGAATAAGTTTGGAGGAATAACTTTTTTCTTTTCCTCTGTTTTATCCTTTTTAGTAAATGTTCTTTTAAAATCATCTTTTTTATCTTCTACAAAATCAAAATTTGGTTCACTTTTATTTCTATCTGATGCTACGTCTCCACCTACAAGTAATTCAAAGCCATCGAGTGAAACTTTCTTTGAGTTATTGAATGTTTTGGGTTCTTTATTGAGAGTTAATTTTTCTATATTATCATCTTTTAAAGATTCTTTTTCTTCTTCAGTCTCTTCAAATTCGTGTGTTTCAGGTATGTCTTCTTGTGTCTCAAGATTATCCACAGCTGCATATATATCAGACCCATAAGGTTCTTTTCTTGATAATTTGGATGCTTCATTTAATCTCTTTTTTAGATCAATGGCATCTTTCCAAGTGCCTTCAGTAACATCTCCTATTCTTTGTAATGCTACAAACCCTGATGCTGATGCTATATTTCTACCTTTTTCATCCATAGTTACAAGGACAATATCTTTATCATTCTTATCAACTATTTTTTTTAGCATTTTGAGTCCGATTTGGGAGGATATTATCCCTGATCTTTCAGGTACTACAAGTATAACCCTGTTTGTTTGGGATTTAAGTATTTTTTCTGCTACAAATGTTATCTCATCGTCTAAATCGACAAATACTTTAGTATCTTTCATATGTTTTATATTGCAACTATTACATCATCTTTCATAATATCTAATACTACTCTTGCTAATGCTACAGGCGTTACATCTTCAGGTCTAGTTAGTTGTAATGTCTTATCTACTATACCATCAATTTTTTCTGGAGATAAGAAGTTTATCTTTGGATTTCTGTGAAAAGGTAATATTACTGACCATGGGTATTCTACAAGCTTAGACCTTATTTCTTGAAGTTTAGATCCTCCTCCACAAAGTAATATTTGATCTGGGTACACTTTTACATCTTCCATATCTTCTAGCGATATTTCAACGCCAGATATCCATAAATCAAGATCCTTTTTTACAGCATCTCTAACTTTTAAAGATAATGATTTATCTATATCCATTTCTGCATACTCTATTTTTACTTTTTCTGCATCTTCATAGGATATTTGTAAATCTGATGCAATTCTTTTTGTAAAAGACCTTCCTCCCATTGCAAACATTTTTGTATCTTGAAAAGTTCCTTGTGTTACTAATGCTATATCTGTTGTACCACCGCCGACATCAATAATAATAGCATCAAAATTCAGATCTCTACTTCCTTTAACAGATCTTGCTATAGCAAAAGGCTGTACGGCAGTAATAATAGGGGTAAGATCTAACTGTTTTAATATATCATCTAGAGCTCCTGCAAAAACTAGGGGTGTATAAACGAAATATATGCTTAAGGTGACTTTTTTACCTTGAAACCCTATAGGAGATGATATTTTATAGTCATCAATAAAAGTATCAGTAACTGTAGCATTTATTAGTTTTATTTGTGTTTTATCTGATCCAGTTGCATCTGTAAATTTTTTTATAGCTTCATCATGAGCAGTTGCATGTATTTTATCTAATATACGTCTTATTTCTGCTTCATCTATTTTCTGTTCGGGATCTTCTCTTTCATAATTTATCTTAACGCCTACACCTTTTACAAGTTCTCCTGCAATTCCTATTACAGTCTTTTTAGGTATATCTATATCAAGGCCTTCCATTGCAAGATCTATAGCTTTCTGACATGTAGTTACAACACTTTTAATATTTGTAACCACCCCACCCTTCATAGCATTTAAGGGTTGTCTTTCTTTTCCGAACCCTAAAATAATTACATTATCTTCCTCTATATCACAGACAAGAACTTTAACAAATTCTGTCCCAATATCAAGAGAAAAAAAAGTTTTATCATCAAGTTTTGATTTTCTTCCAAATATAGGCATACTTATATATTACACGATAGCACATTTAATATTTCAAAAAAAGGATATTTATATAAAAAGATTCATTATCAATAATTAAGACAATAATACTGTTAACTTTTCTGTTTGTTTTTAAATAATTTGTATATTTTAACAATATTTGAGGTTCTCAAAAGTGCTCCTTTAACTGCTTTTAAATAAATACCTTTATCAAAGAAGACATCTCCTATAAAATCTTGCTCTTTCTTGATGTTATTTGTAATATCACCAATGTTATCTATTATTCTTTTACCTGTGCGTATATTTTTCCATATATTATAAAGCACTATAATTAGTTCAATAAGGAATACCAGTAGTAATAAAAGAACAATAATTGATAATATTTCAAGAATTATTAACATAGCTAATATATTAGCATTTTTAACTTGCTTTTGAAATGGTTAACTTTCCATTTTGATACTTTAATATGAGTATTACAAAACCATACCCACTCACAGGTACTGGTTTTTGATTATATATAATACTTATGTTTTGTATATTTCCAACATTTAGTGTAATGTATAAGT